>JAHJVF010000190.1 GCA_018828505.1 Bacteroidota bacterium
CATAATATATAAATATTTTTCAACTTAATTGTTTTCAAATACTTAAAGTTCCCAACTTTAATTTATTCTTTATTATTTCCTTTCTTATAAGTATTTGCTTATTGAGGATTGGGGAATTATGTCATTTAGGATAGGGAGGTTTAATGCCTTTTTCAATTCTTCGCTTTCTTGATCGATTGCTGAACGTAGAAAATAATGATTCCCTTTTTGCTCTATTAAACTGAGTTGCATCTTTGAAAATATTTTTCTTATTCTGTTTTCACTCGCTTTAATATTTTTTGATAGAAGTTGTTGTTGTAGGTAATTTAATAAGCAGAACCCGATGTAACATAAGCAAAGATGTTCCTCTATTCTTTTATCTGTCCAATGATACATACTAAAGAAGCGAGAAATTTCAGGCATGTTCAAAATTTTTCTTCAAATATGGGAATAAATCTTCTGGGTTTTTTCCGGTAACTTTAAGATAGATTGAGTCTGGACACAGATCTATGTTGTCATTCCACTTGAGTTCGCCTGATTCACCAATTGAAACTTTCTGAAACTCAGAATAATTGTTCCATATTTTAAAAACGCCTTTTCCGACAAAGTTCGATAGATCAACAATCCCTTCTATTCCATCTGAGTATTTGACCCAGATTTTATAATCGTCTAATGGTTTAACTTCGATCAATTTTTTCATTTTTCTACTCATCAAATTTGTATATAAAAACTATAAACTTTTTAAGTCAAAGTCAAAAGTGTCGTAAAGATAATTGATAGTGGTTTTATAATAATAGTAAACTCACCTTTTATCTTAATTGAATCAACTTTCTTTTTTATGTCAATAACTTTGCCTCTAATTACTTCTTCAAATTTTTTTGTCAGTTCACGACAAAGAGCAATTTTACGATTCGGGCAAAGCTCAACGAGTTCATTAATGAGCTTTTTAATTCTGAATGGAGATTCATAAAATACTGTCAACTCCTTTCGTGAAGCTATTTCACGGAGCTTAGTCTGCCGACCTTTTTTTTGAGGGATGAATCCTTCGAAATAAAAGCTTTTTATTTCAAAACCGCTCATTACAAGTGCAGTCATCAGTGCATTGGAACCTGGAATGGGTGAAATATCAATTCCTTCATCGATACATGCTTTTATCAATTTTGCGCCTGGATCGGAAATTCCGGGAGTTCCGCTATCGCTGATTATAGAAATAATCTTTCCTTCTTTTAATCTTTTAATTATGGAATCAATTCGTGCGTCTTCGTTATGGGCGTGATAACTCTCCAGCGGCTTTTTTATTTGATAATGCGAAAGGAGTACGCTGCTCGTCCGAGTATCTTCACATAAAATCAAATCGGAGTTCTGAAGAGTTTCGATTGCTCTCGGAGAAATGTCTTCAAGATTTCCTATTGGTGTGCTGACGATGTATAATTTACCTGGCATTATTAACAAAAAACATTCCATCTTTTTGAGAAGGCCATGACTTGAGGAAAAGATGGAATGTTTAGATTTTTAGTTTTTAACATTTTGGTTTATTGACTTGAGTTAAAGTTCAACAGACGAATCATTATTTTATTCATTATTATTCCAAAAAAGTCTTTGTGATCGAGAGATATTATACAGGTTGATGATTTTAATTTTAAAAATCTCTTTAACTCAATTAGTTTAAAAAAAACAGTTTGTCTTGTACTTGCAGGACTCTGAATCTAAATCTTGGTTCTTTTTTCAACCATTTTGATGTTTTGATTTTCAAGTTCGGCGAGCACAGGTTCGTAGATATCATTGGTATTTGGAATTCTTACGCCGAGCGGTTTTATTTTTTCTTCAGCTATTAATTTAACGGCAATTGCCATCGGTAAGCTGACTGTACGTGCCATCGATGAATCGCCATTTGGAATTCCATAATCGATTAGGGTAGAGGTGATCATATCTTTTGAACCATCTTTATTCTCGACGATAAATTTATGTCTCAGCAAAAGCAGATCGATTTCACCTTTTTTGAAAGCAAGTTTTGCCTGCATACGGTTACTAAGCATGTCCAAAAGATTATCAGCGTCTGTTACTATTTCATCACTGAATAATCCTAACCATTCCATATTTTTTATGGCAATTGAGTCTTTGTCGATGCTTACTTTATTTGCAGCTAATACTTTTAGGTCGTCACCTTGATTTGCATTGAGAACATTCTCCAGAATACTTTTATATGAATTATTCATCACATCAGTGCGTGGGTTTTCATCAACTAAACCGAGATTAACTATTGCTCTCATTGTATCGCACCATCCGATGTTTCGGTAAGTTCCTCTCTTTACAGTTAGTGCATCTTTTAATTCGTACAGGTCTTTATAAGGAGTTGAATCACGATTTGGGTAGACTTCAAATTTTCCAAGCTCTTCAATCGTATCGATCTCATAATCCTTGAAGAGATTTTTTCCTTCGATATCAATGATTTTTCCATTCTCAAGATACTTTGCTGAATTACGAGAAGCTAAAACAACACCGCGCGGACTCCACGAAAATTTATATCCGAATGGATTATCATTGTGCTGCGGTGCAGGCAAGCCGCCGCAGTAAGAGTAAAAGTGCAGAACTTTCCCCCCTTCATTTTCAATTTCGTGAATTATTTTCATTGCTGACATATGATCGATGCCGGGGTCCACGCCGATCTCATTAAGAAAATACAAACCTTTGCTTCTAACCTTTTCGTCAAGGGCTTTCATCCCGGGACTAACATATGAAGTCGTTACCATGTGCTTACTATGTTCGATACAAAGTTCTGCAACTTTGAGGTGGTGGATCCATGGCAAAAGACTAATAATAATATCATTTTGTTTAATGATGTTTATCAGCTCGTCTTGATTATCAACATTAACTTGTAGAGCAATTCCATTCGAAAATCCTCTTACAAGCTCTTCAGCTTTGCTTACCGTTCGGGATGCAACAGTAACCTTTAAATCCTTTTGATTAAGTAAATAGTGAACCCCAGGTCTGCTGACGAGACCCGCTCCAAGAACTAATATGTTTTTCATTTCAACTCCGCATTTATAAATTGTTGTAAATATTTGTACTCTTCAGTTAATTCTCCTTTATGAAGAATCAGAGCTGTTTTAATTGGATATGATAAATTTAATTCATTAAAACTTTTGTTGAAATCGGCGCTTGCGATTTCATAAATAAAATTTTTTAAAACGGCTGAAAATTCCATCGATGCTCGACGTGGGAATTCGCATGGAAGATTATCTACCGCCATCACGGTTACACCTTCTTTCTGGACAGCATCCTTGAACGAATCAGATTCCGCAAAGTAAGTGAAAGTTGGGACATCAGGCTTCGTTACTTTGTATGTGAACTCGATCGAACCGTCTATATCGCAACTGATATCTCCGATCACTTGAAGTCTTGGCTTCTTACCCGTTGAATAAACATTTTTCAAATACTTTTTTGTAACTAAGCGAGGATATTTTTCCGACCAATAAATACAATTTACCAGAATAGAAATGTAGGGGAGATAATCCTCGAACTTTGATTCGTATAATTCAGGATGGTCATAATATTCCTGCAAATTAAATTGACCGTTCTTCCTGCGGACGGTATCTTCTTCCTTGAAAATAACTTTATAAAGATTATGGTTGTCACTTTTTATTTTTTCGTAGTCACGGATCAATTCATCTGGAGATAAAGTAATGTGAGGTAAAATATCAAATAATTCCTGGGCGCCTTTAGAAACGTGCCCGTATCCCGTAAATCCAACAACAATAGGGGAGACTTCCTTCGGGAATCCGATAATTTTTAGATTTTCAGAAATTCTTCTTAAACCCTCCTGAGCATTTTCAAGAATTCCATACTCATACGGCTGCTTAATTTCTTCGAAGAGAGTTGAATAACCCTGCAGCTTTAATTTTTGTCCATAAGCATGTAAAGTCTCCATGATCCCGGCGAGACCAGCAAATCTTCCGAAAAAGATCAAACGTTGATTTTTCTCGGTCACTACTCGCTCGTAATCGATAAGATTGCACTTCAATTCCATCATGCGTTTCAACATTGGCAGATTATGGTGCTGCCCTTTAATTACATGAGCGAAGAACATATACGTTTTGCCCTCGAGGAAAAGTTCTTTTGGAATTTCTTTTACAGCGAAAATGGAATTCGCCTTGCTGATATCCTCATTAACTTCAACTCCAGCATCACGATAATCATCTTCCGTAAAGAATCTAATTTTAGATGGCTGAATAACAGCATCGATCCCATATTTTTCTTTTAATTCTTTAAGATCGTTTGGGACGAGTGGAACCCGTCTTTCCCATTCGTTTTTGTCTTCTCGTCTGATACCAATAAGCATGAAATCTCCAAATTGTTAATTGAAAATTGTCCGTCAGCTGACGGATGAACAATTACAAAGAGGGGAGAATTAAAAAACGTTTTCCCAGGAAGAGATGAAATAGCTCTGACGTTTTTCAGTTGGAATATCACACCGGGAAGAATTGTAATGTGTGATTAATATGTGAAAAGAAGTCATCATAGCTAACAAAGGCGATAATTAAATTTTCTACATGCAAAAATAAAAAAAACAGCTTGAAGGTGCAATTTACTTTAACACTATTTTTGACATAGAGTTATTTAGACTATATTTGCACCTTAAAAATTCGGAAAGAGACAAAGAAAAGAGATAAACCTATGAAACAATTAAGCTATAATAATGAGATTAGAAATATTGCAATCATCGCTCACGTTGATCATGGAAAAACAACACTCGTTGATCACATGTTCCAGCAGAGTGGAACATTTCGCGAAAATCAAGAAGTCGAGAAACGGATAATGGATAATCTTGATCTTGAAAAAGAGCGCGGGATCACAATCGCTGCAAAAAACTGTTCTGTGAATTGGAATGGAGTAAAAATAAATATACTCGATACTCCCGGTCACGCTGATTTTGGAGGAGAAGTTGAACGCGCTCTTACTATGGTTGATGGGGCAATTCTACTTGTAGATGCTTCCGAAGGCCCATTGCCGCAAACTCGGTTTGTACTAAAGAAAGCTCTTGAAACACACAAAAAAATAATAGTCATAGTTAATAAAATTGATAGAAAAGATGCACGAGTGGAAGAAGTTTTGGATGAAATATATGATCTGTTCATCGATCTCGATGCAGACGAAGAGCAAATCGAATTTCCTGTTTTGTATGCGATCGGCAAGGAAGGGATTACTAAACAGTCTTTAGATAATGACGAAACAACACTTAAATCTTTATTCGAAACCATTATTAATCGAATACCGGCACCTTCATTTCACATAGAATCTCCATTTCAAATGCTTGTATGTGATCTTGAGTATTCAGATTATTTGGGACGATTAGCAATTGGAAGGATCTTCAATGGTTCGGTAAGCAGATCGGATGAGCTTGTTTGCATAAATGAAGAGGGCAAATCAACTCAACTAAAAGTTTCGAAGCTTCAAGTCTATGATGGAATTAATTACAAAGAGACAGAATGTGCAGAGGCAGGCGATATAGTAATTCTCGCAGGAGTAGAAGAAGTTGAGATTGGCGATACGATCTGTCATAAAGAATCTCCGCAGGCTTTAAAAAGAATTGCTGTTGATGAACCGACAATTTCCATGCTGTTCGCTACGAATACGTCACCGTTTTGCAGCCGAGAAGGAAAGTATGTTCAATCAAATAAACTTCGTGAAAGATTGTTCAGAGAAACTCTTCGAAACGTAACATTGAAAATCGAAGAGACGGATGATCCGGATACTTTCATTGTCAAGGGAAGAGGCGAATTTCAAATGGCAATTTTGGTTGAAACTATGAGACGTGAAGGTTATGAATTAAGTGTTGGCAGACCCCATGTGATCTATAAAAAGAAAGAGGGAAAAACTCTCGAACCAATCGAACATCTCTTTATCGATTGTAATGAAAATTTTCTGGGAATTGTAACTGAAAAATTATCGAAGCGTAAAGGAAGAATAATGAATCTTGTAAATCACGGTACTGGGAGAGTACGTGTTGAGTTTTCAATTCCTTCAAGAGGATTGATTGGTTATAGATCAGAATTTTTAACGGATACAAAAGGGACAGGCATAATGAACTCTTATCTTCAGGGTTATGAAGAATATAGAGGCGATTTTCCCACAAGATTAACAGGCTCATTAGTTGCAGATAGGGAAGGAAATTCAACTTCATATGCCCTTTATAACCTTGAGCCGCGCGGAATAATATTTATTGAACCTGGAACTCATGTTTATGAAGGAATGATAATTGGTGAAAATAATAAGGATAACGATCTCGATGTCAATGCCACAAAAGAAAAAAAACTTACGAACATGCGAGCTTCGAGTAAAGATGAGCATATTGTTTTAACTCCTATTACTCCAATTACACTTGAAAAAGCAATTGAGTTTATCAAAGATGATGAATTAGTTGAGGTTACACCCAAGTCAGTACGATTGAGAAAGCAAGTTCTCTCTGCACAACAAAGACAAACACAGCGTGGAAATGTGAAAAAAAATAAATGAGCCGAACCAGTTTATCTTCAGACCTGTCTCCTGTAGCTGAGTATGGCTGGCAGGTCTAAAAAAGTCAAAGTTGAAAATTAATGATTCCATTTTAGTTCAAATTCAAAACCCGCCGTGGCGGGTTATTGAAATTATCCTTTTTTGAGTAGGCCCATCTATACTTATGCCTTCGGCAAATGAACATTTCCAAAGGATCCTTCGGACTGGGATTAAACTTTTTTCATACCTGCCTACCAGTTTACATACCGAAGGTATGCAGGCAGGCAATTAACGGTAGAACCAAAATCTTTAAAACTAAGATTACTGCTGAATCATCTTTTCTCTCACCAGGTTGTATCCACTTAAAAGAAGGTAATTTGTTTGTACATACCGCAGACAAACAAATTGTCATTGAGAACCTTCAACTCGAAGGAAAAAAAAGAATGGATGCATCTGAATTTCTCCGCGGTTTTAGATTTGAGAATGAATCAAATCTGAAATTCGATTAGATTCCATCAAAGAACTAAAAAATTTAACATTCCTTCGGATTCTTTTTTTCGTAAATTGCGTTTGAAATTTATTAAAATGAGAACCCCAAGCACCTTGATTCTCTAACGTTTGCAGGAATCATCGCAAAACGAAGAGAGTCTTTTAATAAATAATCAAATTAATAAGTGAGCCTTTTAAGAATCGCTCATAAATTTTTATTAAAACAAAAGAGGTGCTAATGAAAGACAAAAAAGATAAAAAATACACGATGGAAACCCACCTGATCTATGGTCGGGCTTTCACCGAAAAATGGGACTACAACCACCACGTTGTTCCACCAATTTCATCCTCAACTACATTCAGATTAGACTCTGTCGAAAGAGGTGCAAAAGGTTTTTCTGAATTCGGTAATACATGTTTTCTTCCTGACGGTGAAAAGCCGATCTACATTTACGATAGATTGGGAGAACCGAATAAGGAGATATTAGAAGAAAATCTTGCACTCGCCGAGATGGGCGAAACGGCAGTTACATTCGCTACGGGTATGGGAGCAATCTCGGCTATCTTTGGAGTTTTAACTCAATCAGGTGATGAGATCATCTGTCACAAAACATTGTACGGTTGTACATTTTCTCTGCTAAACAATTGGTATCCGAGGTACAATATCGGGGTGAAGAAAATTGATATGACCAATTTAGAGAATTTGAAAAATTCCATTACCGATAAAACGAGAGTTGTTTATTTTGAATCTCCCTCAAATCCTAACTTAGAGATAATTGATATTACTGCTGTCACTAATTTTGTTAAAGAAGTCAACTCAAAACGAGACGAAAAGTCTCAAATAAAAGTCGCCGTCGATAACACATTTGCCACACCATTTTGCCAGAGACCAATATCTCTCGGTGTTGATTTCGTTATTCACTCGTTGACTAAAAACATTGGCGGATTTGGGACTGATATGGGTGGAGTCATTATCTGTCCTAAAAAGTATCGTGATGTATTTATGCTTTACAGAAAAGATTTCGGTGCGGTTCTCGGATCAAAAAGTGCTTGGACTATAGTTGTTTACGGATTAACTTCACTTCCACTCCGTTTGCAGAAAGAAATTAAGTCTGCCGGAAAAGTTGCCGAATTTCTTTCGAATCACCCGGCAATCTCCTATGTTAATTATCCGGGTTTGCCATCGTTCAAGTTTCATGAGCTCGCGAAAAAACAGATGATTGATTATGAGGGGAACTTCGCGCCCGGAAATATGCTTTATTTCGGAATAAAGGGTAAAGATCCCGAAGAAGGAAAAGCAAACGGAAAAAAAATTATGGACTTCATTGCCGAGAACTCGTACACAATTACACTGGCAGTTAGCTTGGGACACATCCGTACATTAGTGGAACATCCCGGTTCAATGACGCATTCAATGATTCCCGCCGAAGAACAACTTCGTGATGGAATTGACCCAGCAGGAATTCGTATGTCGGTGGGTCTTGAAAATCCGGATGATATTATAACTGACCTATCAGAGGCACTTTCAATCATTGGATGAAACCAGTAATTATAAAAAGTACTCTTCTCAGCCAATTCAATAATTTGGTGCATGGTGTTTCGACAATCTTAGGTGGTGAGAACAACTCCCCATTTAAGTTTAATCTCAGCATTAATGTAGGGGATGATGCCGACATTGTGTCAAGAAATCGTAGATTATTTTTTAACACATTGAATGTTGAAGAAGAAAATGTCGTATTGCAGGAGCAAGTTCATGGATGTAATATTTCTTATGCTGATAGAAGTGAATTTATTAAAGAGAATGACGCTCTGATTACTGATAAAGAAAATTTATTTCTTATCGTAAATATTGCTGACTGTATACCCATTTTGTTGTTTGAACCGAAAACTCAAATTGCTGCAGCGGTTCATTCAGGCTGGAAAGGTACAGAACAAGAAATTCTTTCTCATACATTAGATAAACTGGAAAAAGATTTTGGAGTTAAAGCTGAAAATCTTTTTGTATATCTTGGTCCATCGATTTGCAAACATTGTTATGAAGTCGATCACGATGTTGCACAGAAATTGCCCCCCGAATTTGTTGCATCCGGCAATAAAAAGTATCTAATAGATTTGCCCGGTATTAATTTAAAGATCTTAAAAGAATCTGGAGTAAGAGAAGATAGAATTCAAATCTCATCACTCTGTACATTTGAAATGAAAAACTTGCTTCATTCTTATCGGCGGGATAGAGAAAATGCCGGGAGAATGTTCGCACTAATCGGAATGAGAAACTTAAGTTGAACTCCAAATTCTTAATTCCGGCCGCATACATCGCGATTTGTCTATTTTGGGGATCGAGCTGGTTGATAATCCAGCTCAGTCTTCCATATTTCCCACCAATGATGAATATTGGAATACGTTTTTTCATTGCAGCGGTTGTGATCCTATTAATAATGAAGTTAAACAATCTCTCTTTGCACCTTGATTCCAAATCGATAAAAATTTATCTGATACTTGCAGTATTTTCTTATGCGGTGCCTTTCTGGATGGTTTATTGGGCAGAAGGTCACATCCCATCTTCTTTAGCATCGATTTTATTTGGAGTTTATCCGTTTGCGGTTGCGATACTCTCAAGCATTTTTATTATCGATGAGAAACTTACAAGTTCACGATTTGTGGGAATCTCTATGGCATTTATTGGATTGATCATAATTTTTTCTCATGGTTTAAAAGTCGATATAGAAAATTATCTCACGGGTATGATTTTGGTTGTAGTGAGTGCAATCCTTCAATCGGGAATTGCAGTGATGATAAAGAAGCATGGTGGATATTTAAATCCGCTGAGTATGAACTTTATTCCTTTTCTCATCGCCTCGATTGGTTTGATCCTTCTGAGTTTCTTGGTTGAAGATTTACATCGAGTTGAATTTACTGTTCTTTCAATTAGTTACATACTATACCTTGCGATAATCGTAACGGTTTTCAATTTTACAGTGTACTTCTGGTTGATGAAAAAAATTAGCGTAGTAATTCTATCTCTGACTTCATTCATTACTCCAATTGTTGCTGTAATTATTGGATGGATTTTTCACGGAGAAAGATTAACAGAAAATGTTTTTCTCGGTATGGTCTTTGTCTTATTCGGAATAATTATTGTAAATTGGCAGGGAATTAACAAGTATTATCATCAAAGATTTTTTAAGAGCATGTGAGTATATGCAGAGCAGTTTAAAATTAAAAAATGCTGTTTTCTATGCCTATCATGGTGTATTCACCGAAGAACATAATCTGGGAAGAAAGTTCGAAGTCGATGCAGAACTGTTTTATGATTTCAAGAATGCTTCTCAAACTGATAAACTTGAAGACGCGATAGATTACGTTTTCGTCTATAAATACATTCATGATATTTTAACTGCAAATAAGTTTTACCTCGTTGAAAAAATTTCAGTTCTGATTGCGAATAAGCTTCTCGAAAAATTTGATAACGTAAGCAGAGTTATCATCAGTGTGAGAAAATGCAACCCACCAGTCGGTGGTTTGATTGATAATGTTGAGGCAACAATTGAATTGAAACGGGAAGATGGCTGAAGTTTTTTTGTCGATTGGGTCTAACAACGGTAACAGATTCTTGAATATCATGAAATCTGTGATCGAACTTGAAAAAATGCCCACATTCGAAATTATTAATATCTCTTCAACTTTCAAGACTGAACCTTATGGGTACAAAGAACAAAAAGAATTCTTAAATTTAATTGTGAAGTTAAATACTAATCTCTCTCCTGAAGAAGTGCTTGGTGATTTGAATCGAATTGAATTAGAGATTGGAAGAATACGCAAAGAAAAATGGCGTGAAAGGGAGATCGATATTGATATTTTGTTTTACGAAGATCAAAGAATTAATGATGGAAAACTAATTATTCCTCATCCGGATATGCACAACAGAAGATTCGTTCTTGAACCTTTCTGCGAAATCGAGCCGGAATATATTCATCCGACCATTGGAAAAACTATGCAAGAACTTATGCTAGAATTAAAAGACGATCTAAAAGTTGAAAGATTAACTTAGTTATGTCTGAAGAAAAACAAAAAAAAGAAATTCGCTATATTTCTGTGGAAGGTGTAATAGGTGCCGGTAAAACTACACTCTCAAAGCTTCTAACAGAAAAATTAAAAGCCGATCTCATTCTCGAACAGTTCGAAGCTAATCCATTTCTAGATAAGTTTTATCTTGACCGGAAGCGCTATGCCTTTCAAACTCAGATTTTTTTCTTGTTAAATCGTTATCAACAGCAGCAAAGTCTAATGCAAGCAACCCTGTTTGCCGAATACCTGGTTAGTGATTACATCTTCGAGAAGGATAAGATATTCGCCTATCTGAATTTAGAAGGGGATGAACTTAAACTTTACGAGACTCTTGCTTTTCAACTCGAAAAGAATATCGTTAAACCGGATATAGTAATTTATCTGCAAGCAAGTGTAGATAGATTGATGGATAACATTCACAAGCGTAATAGGGAGATGGAAAAAAATATGCAGCGGAGTTATATCGAACAGCTTGCCGATGCATACAATCACTTTTTCTTTATGTACAAATCCACGCCATTACTTATCGTTAATGCAACTGAAATGGACTTCTTAAACAACCAAAAAGATCTTGATGAATTAATAAAATTAATATTCCGAAAGGACAGAGCATTGGTGGAATATTTTTCTCCCGAACCGAAAGGGTTACTCTAAATGCTTCGAATTATTTTATACGTAATAGTTTTTTACTTGGTTTATAGAGTCATTAAATCTATTGCTGATAAATTACTATCATCCAATAATCAAAAAAGTAAATTTCAAAAAGAACATAAAAAAGATATCATAGATGTCGATTACGAAGAAGTGGACAAAACCAATGAGGGTAAGTAAAATAAATTTCTATTGTCACTGTTAAGACTTCATTCATGAGCCGAATCAAATTAAGTAAAGCAAAAAAACATAAAACGCATAAACAAACAATCAGTCATCCGTCGGCTGACGGAGACTGATCAAAATATTTTTTATAACTAACAGAAGTTACGCATATTGGAAAAACTAATACCAAAATCCGAAATCCTAAACAAATTCAAAATACTAAATTCAAAAACCAATAATCAAACGTTACGTTTTTTGTTAGTTTTTCCTGCCATATCATAGCATTGTCGTGG
>JAHJVF010000191.1 GCA_018828505.1 Bacteroidota bacterium
CTATCTAAGCTAGTTACTGAATCTTCACTTTGTGCACTTGGTGGAACAGCACCAAATCCAGTTTTAACAACAATGAAATACTTCCGTGAAGAATATGAAGCACATGTCAAGAATAAAAAATGTCCAGCCCATACATGCAAATCGTTAATTACTTATACAATTGACGGAAAAATATGTCTGGAAGTTGGACACGGTTGTAGTGTATGTCGAAAACAATGCCCAGACAATGCGATTGTTGGTGAACTGAAGAAAGTTCATACCATAGACCCAACAAAATGTGGTAAATGTGGTATCTGTTACGATGTCTGCAAATTTGATGCAATTCATATTGATTAAAAGTAAGGAACTATTATGGTTACACTAAAAATAGACGGAAAAGAAGTTCAAGTCCCAGAAGAAACTACTGTACTAAAAGCTGCAGAAAAGGCAGGTGTATGGATACCCACAATGTGTCACAACGACCTGTTTGAACCTTACGCTGTATGCCGCTTATGCAGTGTCGAAGTAGTGAGAGGCAAAAGACGTAGAGTAGTAACTGCATGTAATTATCCTGTTACAGATGGGATTGAAGTTCTAACAGATTCTGAAAATATTCAGTGGATTCGGAAACTTTTAATGGAATTAATGCTTTCCCGTTGGCCCAATGTGAAAGTCGTTCAAGATATGGCAGGAAAACTCGGTGTTGATAAACCACGCTTTGAAAGTTTGGAAAAAGACGAGGATCCAAATGCATGTATTTTATGCGGAATGTGTGTTAATGTCTGCCGCGATCTTGTGAAAGCGGAAGTGCTTGGCTTTGCAAATCGAGGTATTAAACGGGAAGTAGTTTTGCCATTCGATCAAAAATCTGAGGAATGTATTGTCTGCGGTGCATGTGCTCATGTATGTCCAACCGGCCACATTAAAATGATCATTGAAGATTACAAAGGAAAGGAGCCAGAATTTATACTTGGACCAAAAACAGCGATTTATGTTCCAACAATGCAGGCTGTACCTCGTATTCCGGTTATCGATACTGACTCTTGCATCCATTTCAAAACCGACGGCTGCGAAACATGTGCAAAAGTTTGTGAACCGTTGGCAATCAATTATAAAATGGAAGATGAATTTGTTGACATTGAAGTTGGACAGATACTACTCTCTACCGGTTTCGACATATTCGATGCAACAAAGATGGCACAATTTGGATACGGAAGGTGGGATAATGTGTACAGTTCACTCGAGTTCGAAATGATGCTTAACTCTACTGGTCCAACAGGCGGTAAAGTTCTTACCAAGAATGGAAAAGAACCTAGCTCAATTGGTATCATCCACTGCATCGGTTCCAGGGATACAAATCATCATCCATACTGCTCTCGTGTTTGTTGTATGTATGCACTGAAGTTCGCTCACCTCGTCCATGATCGAACTGATGCAACGATATATCAATTCTACATCGACATGCGTGCTTTCGGTAAAGGATATGAAGAGTTTTACGTACGAATCCTCGAAGAAGGAGTCAAAGTTATTCGTGGTAAGGTCGCAGAAGTCGTTGAAGCAATTTCTCCGGAAAAAGACAAGGGTCTCCTCACTGTCCGATGTGAGGATACTTTAGCTGGAAAATTACTCGAGCTCTCTGTCGATATGGTAGTTCTATGCAATGCCATTGAACCGAGAAAAGATTCAGATGCTATAAGAAAATTATTCACAATAAGTAAGAGTCCAGATGGATTCTTCCTCGAAAGACATCCGAAGCTTGATCCGACTTCTACAACAACAGATGGAGTTTATATTGCTGGTTGTGCACAGGGACCGAAAGATATTCCCGATACCGTTGCACAAGCGGGTTCAGCCGCGGCAAGGATTCTTTCCTTGATCTCAAAAGCAGAAGTTGAAATTGATCCGATCCGTGCTTGTGTTCAAGATGAATATTGTAGCGGTTGCAAAATCTGCAACAACTTGTGTCCTTATACTGCAATTTCATTCATTGATGATAAAAAAATCTCGTATGTCAATGAAGCATTGTGTAAAGGATGTGGAACTTGCGTTGCTGCTTGTCCATCCGGAGCGATGACAGGAAGCGGATTTACCGATAAACAAATTTATGCAGAACTTGAAGGATTATTAGAAATATAGAAAGTTTTAGATAAACATAAATAATTAGGAATTAGGATTTTAGAATTTAGGATTTAGGATTGAAGTACTGGACACATGGATAAAGAACAGCTAAAGAAAAGAACGAAAGCTTTCGCTATTAGAGTATTTAGGTTTTTAATGACTTTGGAAGAAAGCAAAGCAACAAATGTTATTTCTTATCAATTGTTGAAAGCATCCAGTTCTGTTGCCGCTAATTACAGAGCTGTTTGCAGGGGAAAATCAAGCGCTGATTTTCTTAATAAACTAAAGACAGTTGATGAAGAAGCGGATGTCCCGATTTTATCGGGATGGCTCGAATTTATCGATGAATTAGAATTGAAGTGTAATAAGAAAGAATTACAATTTCTTATCGGCGAAGCCAATGAATTAGTCTCTATTTTTTCTGCTTCCATAAGAACCATCAAATCCAAAAATCTCAAAATCCCTAATCCTAAATCATGAATCATGAATCAAGAATCTTAATGGAGTAAAATATGAGCGATTTCAAACCAAGAATTGTTGGATTTCTTTGCAACTGGTGTTCATATACCGGTGCAGATTTAGCAGGAGTCTCGCGTATCAAATCGGCACCGAACGTTCGCATTATAAGAACAATGTGCAGCGGCAGAGTTGACCCGACATTCATCTTCAAAGCATTTCAAATGGGGGCGGATGGTGTAGTAGTTATGGGCTGCCATCTTGGAGACTGCCATTATCAGGAAGGAAATTATAAAACGGTACGGCGGATTCCTTTCCTGCAAAGGTTAATGAAATCTTTTGGGGTCGATCCAAAAAGACTCCGGCTCGAATGGGTCTCAGCTTCGGAAGGAGATAGATTCGCAAAAGTGGTGAATGAATTCACTGATGAAATAAAAAATCTTGGTCCTCTAAGATTATCGAATGGAGTTCCGAAAAGTTTTAAATCTGAAAAAGTTGCAGTACAAAATTGAATTTTACTAAAGGAGATCAAAATGTCTAAACCTAAATTAGCATTATATTGGGCGGCAAGCTGCGGCGGTTGTGAGATAGCCGTTCTCGATATTCATGAAAAAATTCTCGATGTAGCAAATGCTTTTGATATTGTATTCTGGCCTGTTGCGCTCGACTTCAAATATCATCACGTTCGTGCAATGGAAGATAAGAGCATTGATATCTGTCTTTTCAATGGTTCTATAAGAAATTCGGAAAACGCTGAA
>JAHJVF010000192.1 GCA_018828505.1 Bacteroidota bacterium
AACAATATTTTTGTTTTTTATGTCAAAATATTTTAGGAGGTTTTTACCATTTTCCATATTCCATCAAACATCTTCCATTGCGGCTTGCCGCACTATGGATTTCGAGAAATAGAAACTTACGAAGTACCGCTCCAGCACGGAAAAAAGTTTTTCGTGGCACATTACCGAATTCCTGAATAAATAAAATCTGAGGTGTAACCTAAAATCCTTTTGTTAAATTCTTTCCTTCTTTATCTCTCCAATATGGCAGCCAGGCGAGCGAGACTGATTTAACGTCAATATCAGATTTCTTCGGACGAATCTGAATTTCTTCAAACTCTATTTTATCTGAATCGTATTTAGCTGATATAAGTGCAATTTCCGATTCAAGCTCTTTATTCAATTCAGCTATTTGCTGATTAAATGAATCGATATTCTCTTCTGCATTTTCGACATCTTGCTTTTCTCTCATTGTGCGTGAAGTTTTTGAGATAGTCGTACCGACTCTGCCAATTGTTCCCTTAGTGCTTTTTCGACCAAAGAGTGCACCAAGAACAGTGGCTCCGAGTGAAATTGCCGCATCGAGTTTCTGCTGTTGGTATTGCACCGATTGAATTTTATGCTGTTGTTCTGCCCGCCGTATCTTTTCTTCAAACGAGTTGACCTTCGATTCGTACTTTTTTCTGATCTTCTCGATCTCAACGTCACGAAGCTCCCGAAGTGAATGAGTTATACGAATTCTAAAATCACGTTCAGACTCATCCAGTTCTGAATTATTACCGGAGAGTTTGTCTATGAAAATATTCAGCGATGTGCCGCGATAAAGATGATTCTCGTAATCCTTTGCAAGTGATTGAAAGTTCTTAGGATTGGTGATTCCTTCCGGAAGGTTTGAAAATACTGCTTCTTCATTTTCTTTTTTGCTTAAGAAGTCCTCAGAATAAACTTCAAATGTTTCTGAATTATTCCAGTCGATCATTTCCGTAGAATCGGCAATCGGAAAGAAGATATTTTCCTCAAGCTTTTGTTCTATTTTATATTTAGGAGAAGAAAAATGAACAGTACTTTTTCCGAGAAGAAAAGGTCTGTACATTAATTTCGAGTCAGTTGATGGTTTACTGCTTCTCAACGGAATAAACACTTGTTCGATTTCATTTGGTATTAATGGCTGTGATGAAACGGATCCTGCCTTCATTGTCTCAACTTGTGAAGAGAGGGTTTCAGGCGGCAATGATATTTTGTCTTTCATCAATTTTGAGATTTGAACTCTTGTCAAAGGTCCGCTTAAAAATGACATTACCCATCTTGTGTGGAAAACAACTGGCTCATCTTCGTGAACGTTATTCATTAAAAATACTCTGCTATCTAAATTCGAGATCATCTTCTCTAAATCTTTTGAACTCATTGCAGCTCCGCCGCTTTTTGAGATTGTCTGCAGCCCGTCCATTATCCGATTTTTATCCTGCTCTGTTTGAAGCCGTCCGATAAACCACGTCCCGATATTCGATAATCCTTTGTAATCAAGATCGACAGGATTTTGTGTCGCAAGAACTACGCCGACACCAAATGCCCGTGCTTGTTTAAGCAAAGTCATCATCGGAGTTTTTGATGGTGGATTAGCAGTTGGAGGAAAGTAACCGAATATTTCATCCATATACAAAATTGCGCGGAGACTTGTTGTACCGGATTGTGTTCGCATCCAGTTGATAGTTGAGTTCAGCAGCATTGTTACGAAGAACATTCTTTCTCTATCGCTCAAATGTGCGATTGAGAAAATTGAGTGCTTCGGTTTACCGTCTGCTGTGTAAAGCAAGTTTTGAACATCGAGCGGTTCACCTTGCATCCAAGCTGTGAATCCGGGGGAAGCAAGAAGATTATTGATCTTCATTGCAAGTTCGAATCTTTCTTTCGACGGATAGAACGCTTCAAGATCGAGCACGCCGACTTTTTTCATCGGAGGATTTGAAATCGCATTGATCAATTCTTCGAGTGAGAGATTTTTTCGATTCTTCCAATAATGCTCGATTACATTTGAAATTAAAATTGTCTCTTTACTTTTGATTGGATCGGATCCAATACCGATCAAATTCAGCAGGGCGGAAGTAACTCCAAGAATATTTTCTCTTAGCGAGAATTCATCTTTTAAAATCTTCTCATCTGGAGCAGCGAGGGAGCTGAGAACCGAGATCTGTTTTCCGGCATCGCTTGCGGGAGTGTATATCTCGGTTGTAACCGAATCCATTAACTTTTTAATTCTGCCCGGTTCTTGATTCCACTTTGCAAGCCCCTCTTTCCAATCGTTAGCTTTTTTTGAGGCGAGTTCATCGAGGGTAATTCCTTTGCGTGCGGATTCTTCTTCGGTTACCCAATCTTTAAAATCGTCCGCTCGAAGTTCAGGGAAAGTGAGCATCAAATTTGAAAGATCTCCCTTCGGATCGATGATGAGTGCAGGAATTTTATCGATTGCGGCTTCTTCTAATAATCCAATACATAATCCGGTTTTTCCGCTTCCGGTCATTCCAACACACATAGCATGTGTAGTTAAATCTTTTGAATCATAAAGAATAAAATTCTCAGAAAGCTTCTTTTCTTTTTGATCGTATTCTTTACCGAGATAGAAGACACCGAGTTTTTCATAATCGATCATTGCTAAATTCCTTTCTGCCTGATGAACATATTTTCAACGAGTTTAATAATGAAGAATCAAATCGTAAAAAGTATTATTTATAATTTACAAATTGGGTTGGAAAATCTAGGTCTGCATCGCGGATCATTTGAATTACTGTTTGAAGATCGTCAATATCTTTTCCGGAAACACGAACCTGCTCATCTTGTATTGTTGCACTTACTTTCAATTTAGAATCCTTTATCATTTTTGTTATCATTCTTGCTTTGTCTTTATCAATTCCGGATTGCAGCAAGATTTTTTGCTTAACTTCACCGGAAGCGGCTGGCTCAATCTCATTATATTTCAACGCTTTTAACGAGACGCTTCTCTTTACAAGCTTATTCTGCAGGATGTCCACACAGGACTTGAGCGGAAATTCATCCTTTGAGTGAACAATCAAAAACATTTCTTTTTTGTTGAATTCAATAGATGAGTTGGTATCCCGCAAATCATATCTTTGCTTCATCTCTTTGTTTGCCATGTTCACTGCGTTATCGACTTCCTGTGCATCGACTTTCGAGACAATATCCATAGAATGTTGTTGTGCCATTGATATCCTTTTTTATTTAAATTTAATGAATAAGTTTTTATGGTTCAAAGTTCATAGTTTTTGGTTAGAGTTTGTGGTTTTTAGTTGAGGTAAAGAGTGAATTGTGATCCGTCAACTGATGGATGACACTTTGCCTTAGGCTCAGCCTCCGCCTTAGCCTTACATATCAAAAACCAGTTTACGCCCGTTCACACGAGTTTCTTGTTGACAATAGCTTTTCCATTTGTTAAAATGCGATTGAAAAAAAATGCATCAGCTATTGAGATATGGTAGACAAGGGGAAGATTCTATTATTATTTATCGGCAATCTGGTGAGACTTCAATGATTTACACAAATGTTTTAAAAATGGAAATGTTTTCCTGAAAGAAAGTCAGGAAATAAAATGCAAATTAATATTTAATAGAGTATAACACACAAACTACCGGCGTGTAATAATGAATGTTGGCAAGATAATTAATAGTTATGTAACAAAATAAGTGAGGTAATATGACTGTAAATAGAATGCTTCGTTCGATGGCTGCTGCCTCGAGAAGATCCGAAAGAGAGTCGATGAGGCGGCAAAGAGAACATGAGAAACAGGAAAAACAATTTACAAAACTTCAAGCTATTGAAGATGTGGCATTTGAGGTTGAAGAGTTTGAGAATAGAGTTGCTCTGTTAAAATCAATGCATCAAGATTGTAGTGAAACTTGGAATTGGCAAAAAATAAGAGATTCAGAGCCACCAGAAAAACCTATTAAAAGAAATGATAATGAGACTTTTGCGATTCAAAGCATGGATAATTATAAGCCAAGTATTGGGGATAAGTTATTTAGAAAGGTTGAGAAGAAAAAGTTAGCTTTAGCAGATGAAGTTGAAAAAGCAAAAGATACTGATGAAGTGATTTATAAAGAAAATAACAAAAAGTATGAGTCAGAATTCAATGAATGGAATGATGTTAAAGGTTTGGCTTCAAGAATTATTAATAGTGATATTGCGGCATATAAAGAAGCTATCGAACAAGTAAACCCATTTAATGAAATAAACGAAATTGGTTCTTCTATTGAATTCAAAATTCTGAGCAAAGAAATAATGGATGTTACTCTTAATGTAAATTCATCAGAAACAATTCCTTCTGAAGAGAAAACACAGTTGAAAAGTGGGAAGTTATCTGTAAAACAAATGCCTAAATCAAAATTCTATGAGCTTTATCAAGATTATGTTTGTAGCTGTGTATTAAGAGTTGCGAGAGAAATCGTTTCACTTTTACCAATTGAGAAAGTTTTAGTCACAGCTGTTGCTGAATTATTAAACAAAAAAACTGGTTATTTGGAAACTCAACCAATACTATCAGTTCAAATACCAAAAATAACTCTCAATAAATTGAATTTTGCGAATATAGACCCCTCTGATGCTATGAGTAATTTTAAGCATAATATGAGTTTTAAAAAAACAGTTGGTTTTGATGCTGTGGAAAAAATGACATTATAAAATTAAGCGTCAATCACCATACAGGTCAAACTGAACGTGCTTACGCTTTTGGCATTTGTGAAGTTAAAAGTTTGTTCACCCGATTTGGCATTACTGTTCGCTATAGTTTGTAAATGGAAGTTTTATTAGAAATAAAAAGTAATTTAATAATGCCTCATTGTAGTGCGGAGTGGCAGCTTACCCGCAACACCATTATACAAAACGACTAAATATGCTATTTAAAACTTATTCACATATTAAAAGTATTGGTCCCAAAACAGAAAAAATTCTTTGGTCTAATGGAATAACTGATTGGGACACTTTCTTAAGGACAGAAAATCTTCCACTTTCCGAGGGCAAAAAAATTTTTATTAAAGCTTCTATTATTGACTCCAAAATTAGGCTGCTCCAAAAAAATGGAATTTACTTCACTAAGCATTTACAAACTAATCAACATTGGCGATTATTCAAGGAATTTAAAGATTCAACAGTATATCTTGATATTGAAACTACCGGGTTATCTCCTTTATATAATAAGATTACTACTATTGCTACGTATGATGGTAATGAAATAAAATATTATGTGAATGGTAGAAACCTGGATGATTTTATAGAAGATATTAATAAATATTCTCTCATAGTTACCTATAATGGTAAATGTTTTGATGTTCCATTTATTGAAGAATACCTTAAGATCAGATTAAACAAAGCTCACATAGATTTACGATATGTTTTACATAGTTTGGGCTATTCAGGTGGGCTTAAAGGTTGTGAGAAACAATTTGGACTTTCAAGAAATGAATTGGAAGGTGTCGATGGTTTTATGGCAGTTTATTTATGGATAGAGTACGAGAAACATAAAAATGATAAAGCATTGGAAACTTTACTTGCATATAATATTGAAGATGTTGTTAACTTAGAATTTTTAATGCATTCTGCGTATAATCTAAAAATAAAAGAAACCCCTTTTGAATCAACTTGTTCATTAAAAATACCAGAAAGACCTGAGATTCCACTAAGGGCTGATGTTGGGATTGTAAAAGAATATTTGAAAGTAAATAGTTCCGGCGTTTCAATTAGGGTGTCTTTGGCATAGAACTAGTTTTGTATAACCTCTTTAATCCGTCAGAGCCGGACAAGTAAGTAAAAAGTCCCCGAAGACGGGACAGATAAAAAGTAATGAACTTTCCCTTTCAATCGAGGATTGAAAAAATTGTTCTTTTTCATACTTATGACATTAAAAGATATACTAATGTCCCATTTAACAAAAACAAACAATGCCAGTTATATCGGTCAGCTTACCGTATAGGAAACCAAACCTCACCGAATCAATTTCGTGGCAAATTGTCCGTTAACGAACGGATCGCATTCGGCATTTGTGTCCGTCATCCGTCAGCCGACGGAGACGGATTGGCATTGTACTTCCGTGTAATGTTGTCCGTCAATTGACGGATAGTTCTGTTATAAATTTTTTAATAATTGTTGGCATAGTATAAATCTTCGGCATCCTTGTTCCTATTTTCAGTAAGTAAACTGGAGCGCTGTTTATCTGCAACGTCATTAGTTGCTAAAGTAATTACCGATAAAAATATTGTAAAATAAATTATTGTTTTTCCGATGGGACTTAAAGAAATAAAGCAAGAACTTATAAATCAAGATAAAGATACATTAATTAAACATCTAATCGAGTTGTACAAAAAATATGATTCCGTAAAAGAATATTTTGACTTTTATATAAATCCTAAAGAAGAAGAACTCTTAATAAAATATAAAGAGAAAGTTAGAGAAGGATTTTACCCAAAACGAGGAATGAAATTACAACTCTCTTTATCAAGAAAAGCAATCAGTGATTTCAGAAAACTTGATATGTCTTCTGTAATATTAGGTGATTTATTGCTTTATTATGTCGAATGTGGTGTTGAGTTTATAAATGATTTTGGAGATATAAGTGAATCGTTTTATATAAGTGCTGAAAACACTTTTGAAAAATCGTTGAAGATATTTAAAGAAGAAAATGTTTTAGAAAAATATAAAGAAAGAGTTTCTAATTTGGTTAAAGAAACTATTGATATGGGCTACGGCTTTGGTGATACGATTGAAGATAAATATTCTGAATATTATGATTAGTCAAATTAGTAATACAATAAAATCGCAACTAACCCGCCAATTAAACTGACCGATGGCATTCGGCATTTTCCCTAAGGGATGGCTTCGCCAGTGTCCGTCATCCGTCAGCTGCCTGCCCGCCCCATTAATTCGGATGGGGCAGGCGGGACGGAGACGGATTGGCTGCCCCCGACAAGCCCGCCTGCCTCGTCAGTCCAAGTTCGGCGGGCAGGTCGGGACAGGCCGGTTAGCGCCCACACCGTTAGGTGCTATAAAAATGTATTTGAAACTAAGGATAGATATGTGTATAATTTGACTACACTATACACATTACAAGGTGAACAAATGAGAACAAACATTGCAATCGACGATAAATTAATGGAAGCAGCACTTAAGACCTCTGGATTATCCACAAAAAAAGAAGTTGTTGAAGAAGCTTTAAAGTTACTTGTCCAACTGAATAGACAAAGCCGACTTAAAAAATTAAGAGGCAAACTTAAATGGGATGGTAACCTTGATGAAATGAGGAGAGAAAAATGATCCTAGTAGATTCTTCGGTATTAATTGATTATTTCAACGGTATCAAAAACTGGCATACTGAAGAATTCGATACTTTATTAGGTAGAGAATTAATTGTAATTGGAGATTATATATTGGCAGAGGTATTGCAAGGATTTAGAAATGATAAAGATTTCAAAGTTGCTAAAAAGGTAATGCAATCATTTCCCTGCTTTAATATTTGTAACGAAGAAATAGCAATAAGAAGCGCTGAAAATTATAGATTTCTTAGAGCGAAAGGAAAAACGGTTCGAAATACAGTTGATTTAATCATTGGTACATTTTGCATAGAGAATGCTATAGAATTATTACATAATGATAAAGATTTTGAACCAATGGAACAATATTTAGAACTAAAAATTAGAAAATAATTACAAACGAATGCACCTAACCCGCCAATCTCCAAAGGAGACCTTTCCGTTCCGAAGGAATGGAGCTTGTGTAAAAACTGTCATTCTGAGGAGCGGAGCGACGAAGAATCTTATTTTTTGTTACGAAAAAGGATTCTTCGCTTCGCTCAGAATGACCTTTTTGTACTTTTTACACAGTCTCAATGGCTTCGCCAAAGGAATTCTATGGATCGGACGAGCGGACGCCCCCGAACAAGCCCGCCTGCCTCATGTCATCTGAATACGCGGGCAGGTCGGGGTTAGCTAACGGATCGCTTTCGGCATCCCCGCCAATCACAGTGATGCCATTGGCAAAAGAAACCGAGCAATTGTGTCCGTCATCCGTCAGCCGACGGATGGGCGGCGGCTTAAAAACAACGCCGTTATGTGCCTAAAATATTGAGTGTATTTCAACTATAAAAAAATGGATACAGACGATTTATCTGAAGAAGTGTATAAAGGTATAATAATAAAATCTGATTTGTTTCATCACGATTTGGCTTTGCAATTCGGTGTTTTATCATCTAATTGTATAAATGAAAGTGAATATTTAGAAAAATCTTTATTAATGATTACAGAGTGGGAATCCGATATTGAATTAGCAATTGATGAAATATTTTTTGATAATTATCCTCAAATAAAAAGATTTAAATCAGTGTTAAAAGAAATAAAAGAATCAATAAAAGACGTTCAAAAAATACCAATTGGCAAAAGAACATATGAAAAGTGGTGAAAAAGTGGAACTGACAGAAGAACAAATAAAATCCATAGCAGGAGATTTAGAATGTGGAATGAAAGTTTATGTTAATATAGAAACAAGGGAAATCAAATCAATCATTAACTTAGATGAAAGTATTTATGCAGATGAAGAAGTATGGAAAGAAGATATAAAAGAAATCGAAGAAAATTTTGAAAAATATTTGGAATTCGAGAAAATGGATTCAAGTGAATCATTTCAAGTAATGGAAGAGTTCGTAGAATCTGTTAGAGATGAAGAGTTACGAAAAAAATTAGAACTTGGATTAAGTCTTTCAAAACCATTCAGAAATTTTAAAGACATAATTGATGATGAAGGAAAATATAGAGCTAAATGGTTTGCATTTAAAAGCGCTAAGTATATTGATTATGTTAAAGAACAATTAGATAATTACAATAAAACTCAATAATAAGTTACCTACACATAACCAGTGGGGCAAGGCGATTCGCCGCGGTGGATTGTTCTAAATAAAAGTTATTTAATAAAATCGGCAATGTTGTGTGGGGCGGACAGCTTAACCGCAACACCGTTAGTTACTTTAACAATATTGAGTAAGTAATAGTTGAAGTTCACTGAAAGATATTATTTTGATATGTATCTTTGTTGTAGAAACAATCATCAAAGGTTTAACTATGCGTGTAAAAATTCAAAAATGGGGTAATAGCTTGGCATTAAGGATCCCTAAAGCCTTTGCCTCTCAATCTAAGATACGTGAAGATGAATATGTAAATCTTACTCTAGAAGAAAACAAAATCGTTATTGAGCCGGTTGAAGAAAAGAAATATTCATTGAAAGAATTAATATCTGAAATAAATAAATCAAATCTTCATCGTGAGTTCGATTTTGGCAAACAAGTTGGGAATGAATGTTGGTAAAATCATCCGCCAAGTCGGACTATATCCCTGATAGTGGAGATATAGTTTGGTTGAGCTTTAATCCTCAATCTGGGCACGAACAATCGGGGAGAAGCCCTGCATTGGTTATCTCGCCACAAGCTTATAATGAAAAAACTGATTTGGCAATCTTCTGTCCAGTAACAAGTCAAGTAAAAGGTTACCCATTTGAAGTAAAGATTCCGGATAATTTAGAAATCAGTGGTGTAATTTTATCAGACCAAATTAAGAGTCTTGATTGGAAAACAAGGAAAGCTGAATTCATTTGTAAGCTGCCAAAGTCTGCATTAACAGAAACTTTAAATAAGGTAAATGTTTTGTGGTTCTATCGCTATGTGGGCATTAGCCCGTGCATATGAAGATGTTGACTTGACGAAATCGATAATTCATTATAAAAAATTGTTGGCTTCGATTCAAAATTCAAAAATGAATGGATATAATGAGATTGTTGTCCTTCACATATTAGCTCAAAAGGAATTCGCTTTAAAGAATTATCAATCCGCCCTTTCTTACATTCAAGAGATAGACTCTATCAGATATGATTATTTGCCCAAGAAAAAACTCTCGGATCGATTTGCTGACATTCAAGATTTACGACGGGATATTATCTCCAAGTTAAGTGAGTAGCAAATACAATTTCGGGGGCACTACTACCATTTTTTTTTAAGATGTGTTTTATTATTTTTGACAAAAAAGAGAGAGTACCATGGGTCAAGCTCAATTGTTGCTGTTGGTTGTTGGGGTAGTAGTGGTCGTACTTGCTATTTATATGGGATTGAGCTTATTTGCCCGAAAGCGCAGTTCAGGCGAGTCGTGATGCAGTAATTGTAGAATTACAGACTATCGCTGCTGACGCTAGGACGTACTATAGAAAACCGGCAAATATTGGAGGTGGAGGAAGGGTATTTACTGGATATTCAATTCCACAACGATTAAGAACTACAGCAAACGGTACGTACACTATTACGTCTACTGCAGCCCAATCTATTCAGATCAGAGGTGAGGGCAAGGAAAGGAACGAATCGAATCAACTCATCCGGCATAGAGCTACAATAACTCCAACCTCGGTGACAATCACAAGATTGAGGTGAAATTCTTATAAGACCTCCTAAATACTCTACTCATCACTTACAGTTCACTTTAGTGAACTGACTATAAGCTAAAACCATCAAGCGGCTTTAGCCTCATTATTTTTTAATATATTTCCACCCGTACTTCTTCATAAACTCATCTATTTCTTCAGAAAAAGATTTTGTTCTGTGATGCTCTTCTTGATTATGAATATAACGTCTGACAGTTTCTAGATGACTTTCGCTAACACTTACTGCCCAATA
>JAHJVF010000034.1 GCA_018828505.1 Bacteroidota bacterium
CCGTTGGAAGGTATAATATGTTCCCCGCAGCATTAAATCGTGTACGCAATTTCAGTTTGAACAAAAAAATATTCTTGAGTTCATTAGTTCTTGTACCAATTGTGATTTTATTGATTCAGATTCCGGTCGGCAAACTAATATTCAAATTGGAAACGAATGCTGAGATTACACGTTATTTTTGGATTAGCCTCTTTGGGGGAGTTATTGTCAGTATAAGTATTTCTTTTGTAATTCTTAAAACAATTTCTAATCCGTTAAATATTCTCAAAGCAAATGCGTTTGAAATTCAGAAAGGGAATTATGGCATTGAAAATGAACTTCATTCCAATGATGAGCTAGGAGATTTGGCAGAGGCGTTTAATAACATGTCAAGAACATTGAAAATAAATTCCATGGAATTGAAAGCTAGAGAGGAAAGAATTTCGCTGCTGTTAAATGCGTTTGAAAAATCTCTTGCCGCAATCGCTATCGTCAATACAAATTATGAAGTGATAGAAATCAACAGCAGGTTCGGTGAAATTATTAAAAAATCTAAAGAAGAAATATTAGGGTATTCCATCAGAGATTTACAGTTTTCAAATTCAATAAACGATTTTGAAAAAATTATAGAGACTCTTAAAGAAAATAAAAGCTTTAAAGATGAGCTTACCTTCTTCGATTCTTATGGAAATAAAAAATATTTATTGATATCTGTCTCTCCTGCTTCGATCCAGGGTGATGAGTCAAAAGGATATTTATTTGTCGAGGTCGATATTACCGATAGAAAGAAATTAGAAGAACAATTACTCAAAGCCGAAAAGCTTGCCGCATTGGGTGAAATGGCGGCTGTTCTCGCACATGAAATTAAAACCCCATTAACTTCAATTAAAATGAATACAGATATTTTACTCGAATCAATGGGACTTTCTGAAGAAGCGGAACGATCTTTTTCAATCATTCAAAAAGAAGTTACACGACTGAATAATCTTGTAAAGGACGTTCTGCAATTCTCAAGACAGATGGATTTAGAATATTCAAAAGTCGATTTAGCTGATATAATCGGCAGCGTAAAATTACAAATCGAGAATAAACTATCTGAAAAAAAATTTAAGCTGATAAACAACGTTTCAAGAATAACAATCGTAGGTGATGGAGAAAAGTTAAAACAAGTTTTTCTTAATCTGATTGATAATGCAATCGAAGCTGCTGAGCGAGACGGAGAAGTTAAAATCGAATCGACCAACGTGAACAATAAAAACTTAAAACTTATCATTAGTGATAATGGAAGAGGAATAGAGCATGGAGAAAAAATTTTTGAACCATTCTTTACCACTAAAGCATCTGGAACGGGCTTGGGATTAGCAATCTCGCAAAAGATTATTGAACAGCATGGTGGAAATATTAAATTGGTATCATCACAACCCGGAAAAACAATATTTGAAATTGTATTACCGATAAATATGAATTGATAAAAATATACAAAATGGCAAAAATATTAATAATCGATGATGACGACTCGATAAGAGATACGTTAACTAACTACCTGAAAAAGCAAAACTATGAAGTTTTATCTGCAGAGAACGGTGCAATGGGAATTAACTTGGTCGAGAGAGAGCTTCCTGATATAGTCATCACCGATATCAAAATGCCTGAAATGAACGGTTTTGAAGTGTTAAAAAAAGTGAAAGATCTCGATCCGGATATTCATGTAATCATAATCACTGCATTTGATGATATGCACAGCACCGTGAAGGCAATGCAGCAGGGTGCATATGACTACATAGAAAAACCGTTAGAAATTGATCGGCTGAAAATTACTATCAAACGTGCTTTGGAGAATAAAAAATTAAGTAATCAACTCTCTTCATTTATTCCGGATAAAGAAAATTATCAAGTAGAAAATTCAATCATTGGTAAAAGCCCAAGCATGAGAGAGATATATAAAAAGATAGGTCAAATCTCGAACAGTCGTGTTACTGTTTTAATTCAGGGCGAGAGCGGCACAGGTAAAGAGCTTATCGCGAGAGCAATCCATTACAGCGGTATTACGAAGAACTTTCCTTTCATTGCAGTAAATTGCACAGCCCTAACGGAATCATTATTAGAGAGTGAATTATTTGGTCATGTAAAAGGAGCTTTTACCGGCTCGATAAGAGATAAGAAAGGGAAATTTGAACTTGCAAATGAGGGAACGCTTTTCCTCGATGAGATTTCCGAGATTTCACCCAACCTTCAAGTAATGTTATTGAGAGTGCTGCAAGAGCGTGAATTCGAACGTGTTGGCGGTGAGACATTACTTCCAATGAAAGCCCGTGTAATTGCAGCTACAAACCAAAATCTTGCCGAGCTCGTCAAACAAGGAAAATTTAGGGAAGACCTCTATTATAGATTAAAAGTTTTTTCAATAAACATTTCTCCTTTACGGGAAAGAGTCGAAGACATTCCATTCTTAGTTAAACATTTCCTTAATAAGATCAACGGTGAACTCCACAAAAATGTTAATAAAATTCCGGATGATGTTATGGGAATGCTAGAAGATCATTACTGGGTTGGAAATGTCCGAGAACTTGAAAACACTTTGATGCAGGCAGTGGTTCTATCTAAAGATGATGTCTTAACTAAAGAAAACATTCTTCTCCGAAAATATGACGATGACGAAGTAATGAAATCGGATTTAGTTAAGCTTAGTCTCTCAGAGATCGAGAAAAGGCATATCAAAAGAATTCTTGAATTTGTTAAATGGGACAAGGATAAAGCCTGCAACATACTTGGAATTTCTAAACCAACTCTCTACAGCAAGATCAAATTATATAATATTCGACCTGTTGAAGAATAAACCTTTGTTTATTAATAAAATTTCTTAATTCTTATTTAAGACTTTTAACTCACCTCCTATATTTTATACCGTTACAAGCATTTAACCGCATTTTTACGATGGCACAATCATTGTAGTTAATAGATAAAATTTAAGCAATGGTAATGAATTCAGTCGGAAATGAAATAATATGGATAACGCTTTACTTCCTACTCGTAGTGGGATTCATTGCACTTTTCTTAAAGCTCAACAAGAATAAATAAAATAAGAGGATGATAATTTGAAGGTACATGGAATGAAAAATAAACTCGTAAGAATTTTGTTAATATCAGTTATTGCCTTCCCTTCAATTTCAAATGCACAAATAAAAGATAAGACGTTGAATAAATTGATCGACCGTTCAATTGAAGTCAGTCCGAAAACAAAAATGTTACAGGCAAAATTGAATGCAGCCAAAAATCGGATAGCGCAATCGTCAAATCTCCCGGACCCAATTCTTAGTTTAAGTTTAATGAATTTACCGACAAACTCATTCTCATTTACTCAAGAACCGATGACGGGAAAAGTTTTTGGATTAAGTCAAGTTATTCCGTTTCCGGGTAAGCTGAATGCTATGGGAGAAGTTACTGCAAAAGATGCTGAGATAGTTCAAAAAGAAATTGAAGATGCGATCAACGAAATAAAAAAAGGTGTTTCTCAGTCCTATCACGAATTGAAATTTGTTAGAAAAGCAATCTCAATTTCTGAAAGCACAAAAAAATTACTTAAGGATATTGCAGAGGTAGTTAGAATAAAATATTCGGTATCGACCGCAAGTCAGCAAAACTTATTAAAAGTCGAATTAGAAATAACTAATGTCAGCGATAGAATTGAAGAACTTAAGAGTAAAGAACTCACCCAATTGGCAATCTTAAATTCGTATCTACTAAATACAGATTCGGAAAAAATATTAACCGGAGAAATAACTGATTTTGAATTTATCAATCTTAAAATGATTCAGTTAGATTCAATTGCGGTAAACAACCGTCCTTATCTCCAAGGAATAAGATTAGCTGAAAATAGAGCAAAGTTAATGGAATTGGCAACGAAGTTCGATTATTATCCGAATTTTAATGCCGGTGTGCAATATTCTCAGCGGGATGAGATTGCCAAAACACAAACACCATTAAATGATTTCTTTTCAGTAATGGTTGGCATATCATTGCCGCTTAATTACGGTGGAAAGGTTGATGCAAAAGTTGATGAAGCAGTTTCGATGCAGAATCTATATTCACAGCAATATTCACTTGCGTTACAAATGTTAAACGCTAATTTCGGCTCATCGATTGCAAAACTAAATTCACTACAAGAGAGAATAAAACTTCTTCTTGAAGGATTACTTCCACAGGCGAATCAAACTCTAACTACAACTTTATCAAGCTACCAAGTTGGCGACATCGATTTCATAAATGTAATTGATGCACAAAATAAACTTTATCAGATCGAAACCAATCTTTACAGACTTAAGACCGATTATCTTAAAGAAGTGAACGAGCTTGAGTTTTTGATCGGTGCAAAATTAATGAATTTGTAAAAAAATTATGGGAACAAGATGAAAAAGAAAATTATAATCATAATAAGTTCAATTGTTATAGTTGGCGTAGCAGTTACGCTTTATTTTACATTAAGATCGAATGATCAGATCACTCAAGTTCAAGAAAAACAACTCTACACGTGCGGGATGCATCCCGATGTAATTTCTGAAGAACCAGGTGACTGCCCGATATGCGGAATGAAATTAGTTCCGATAAAAAATCAAGGACAAGCGAAAGGTGAAAGAAAAATTCTTTACTGGCGCGCACCTATGGATCCAAATGAAATTTACGATCAACCTGGTAAGTCAAAAATGGGAATGGATCTAGTTCCGGTTTACGATGACGAAGGTGCAGTTGAAGGAATTGTTACAATTGATCCCACGATCGTTCAAAACATGAATGTTAAAACCGCTATTGTTGAAGCCAAACACCTCTCATCGCAAGTTATCACAAACGGTGTTTTAACCACCAATGAAAAAACTGAGTATATAGTTACAACAAGAGTTAACGGCTGGATTGAAAATCTATATATAAACTATACAGGACAGCCTGTGAAAAAAGGTCAAAAGCTGATGGACATTTATTCACCTGAACTTGTGGCAGCACAGCAGGAGTTAATAACTGCTCTGAATTTTCAGAAAGCGGTTAACAGTTCCAGCTTTAATGAAGTACGCGAAAGCGGCGAAGAGTTGTTAAAGAACTCTTTCAGAAAATTGCAGCTATTGCAATTATCTGAAAGTGATATAGAAAAAATAAAAGAGACCAGGGAAGTAAAAACTTACGTAACACTTTATGCGCAAAACAGCGGAACAGTATTGGAAAAGAATGTTTTAGACGGTCAAAAAATTATGGGAGGAATGCCGCTTCTTAAAATTGCCGACCTTTCAAACCTATGGTTAACAGCAGATATTTATGAATATGAATTATCAAAAATAAAAGAAGGCTCCAAAGCAGAAATTAAATTTAATTATCTGCCAGGTAAAACTTATAAAGGAAGAGTTTCTTTCATTTATCCTACACTTGAATCTAAAACAAGAACCGCAAAAATAAGAATTGATGTTAATAATCCTAAAGGCGATTTGAAACCTTCAATGTTCGCTAATGTTGTTATCGAAGGGAAAGATTTAGGCGTATATCCGGTTATTCCTGAAAATGCAGTATTACGTGGAGGCAGAAAAGATGTAGTAATTATTGCTCTGGGTGATGGAAAATTTAAACCGCAGGAGATAACTCTCGGCGGATATTCTGATGGTTATTACCAGGTATTAGATGGGTTAACAAAAGGAAGTGAAATTGTAACTTCAGCTCAATTCTTAATTGATTCTGAAAGCAATTTAAGAGCTGCTGTTAGTCAGTTTAAGAACGATGATAAATTGAAAACGCAGAAAGATAAAGAAGTTCCCGGATATAAAAACAATATGCCTATGGGAAATGAAACAGGAATTACAAGCAAAAAAGAAGCTCAAGAAAATAAAGAGATGAAAGAAGATTCACATTCCGGTCACGATGTAACTTCTCCATTAATTAGAACAGGTGTGATTGATTTGAAAGCTATTGATAAAAATAAAGATGGAAAAATGTATCAGGATTTTATGGATTGGAACGTCATATCTGATGAACCGGGAAGATGCCCGATTTGCAATATGATACTGCAAGAAGTCTCATTGGAAGAAGCGAAGAAAAATTTAATTGAAAACGGATTTAAAGTAAAATAAAACTCTGGAGATTGTAAATGGTAACTGGAAGCGGAAATAAAGAAAGTATAATTGCCAAGATTATAGAATGGTCGATAAATAATAAAGTAATGGTTATTATTTTAACTTCAGCACTAATCTTTGCCGGGATATGGGCTGTTGCTAACACGCCTATTGATGCACTTCCCGATTTAAGTGATGTTCAGGTAATTATTTTAACCGAATATCCAGGGCAAGGTCCACGAATAGTTGAAGATCAGGTTACATATCCCTTAACTACAAAAATGCTTTCCGTTCCTTATGCAAAGGATGTAAGGGGCTACTCAATGTTTGGTTACTCAATGGTGTATATAATTTTTGAGGATGGAACAGATATTTACTGGGCACGCAGCCGTGTGCTTGAATATTTAAGCGGATTGAGAGGTGTTCTGCCGGATGGTGTAAGTCCGCAGCTCGGTCCCGATGCTACAGGACTTGGATGGGTTTATCAGTATGTTCTTCAATCCGATAAAAAAGATTTACAAGAACTGCGTTCATTTCAAGATTTCTTTTTAAAGTATGAGCTTACTTCTATTCCGGGTGTTGCTGAGGTAGCAAGCATCGGCGGTTTTGTAAAGCAATACCAGGTTAATATAGATCCTACAAAGTTAGCTTCTTATAATATCCCGCTTCAAAAAGTTAAGACGTCAATACAGCGAAGTAATAACGATGTTGGCGGACGCTTGATGGAAATGGGTGAAATGGAGTATATGGTCCGCGGACTTGGATATATAAAAAACGAAGACGATATAAAAAATATATCCATTGGAGTTTCACCGAATACAGGCTCACCAATTTATCTAAAAGATGTAGCCAATGTAGGTGTGGGTCCGGAATTAAGAAGAGGACTCGCGGAATGGAATGGAGAAGGAGAAACTGTTGGCGGAATTATCGTAATTCGATTCGGTGAAAATGCGCTTGCCGTTATTGATAGGGTAAAAGAGAGACTTGAAGAACTGAAAAAATCTATGCCGGACGATATTAAAATTCTTCCGGCTTATGACAGATCAACACTGATAAAAAGCGCAATTGATAATTTGAAAGATACGCTTACAAAAGAAATAATAATTGTTGCACTTATTATAATGGCTTTCCTTCTTCACGTTAGGAGCTCTCTTGTCGCAATATTCACTCTGCCTACAGCGGTATTAATTGCATTTTTGATTATGAAGCTGCAGGGAATAAATGCAAACATTATGTCTCTTGGAGGAATCGCTATAGCAATCGGCGCAATGGTAGATGCTTCAATTGTGCTTGTAGAGAATGCCGCAACGCATATGTCCGAAGAGCAGGATAAACCAAAAGACAAACAAAGACCTCATTGGCATATAATTCTTGAATCAGCAAAAGAAGTTGGTCCTTCAATTTTTTATTCACTGCTTGTCATAACTGTTTCCTTTCTTCCGGTGTTTACACTTGAGCAGCAGGAAGGAAGATTGTTTAAACCATTAGCTTTTACTAAAACTTACGCAATGGGTGCGGCGGCTATTTTGGCTGTTACAATTGTGCCGGTTCTTCTTGGTTATTTTGTCCGCGGTAAAATCAGAAAAGAAGAAGATAATCCTATAACAAAATTTCTTGTAAAGATTTATCACCCGATAGTAGATTTTGTGATGAAGAGAAGATATTGGGTAATGGGAGCTGCTCTTGTAATTGTACTTGTAACAGTTATTCCTTTTTCAAAGCTTGGCTCCGAATTTATGCCGCCGTTGTACGAAGGTGACCTTCTTTATATGCCCACAACTCTTCCCGGTGTCTCTATCACCAAGGCAAGAGAAATATTGCAGCAAACTGATAAAATAATTAAGTCATTTCCTGAAGTTGAAACAGTATTTGGCAAAATTGGACGCGCCGAAACAGCAACAGATCCGGCTCCACTAACAATGATTGAAACTACTATTCAGCTTAAGCCTCAGGATCAATGGCGAGAAGGAATGACGCCCGAAAAACTCATTGATGAATTGAATGCGGCGGTGCAAATTCCGGGTTTAACAAACGCCTGGACAATGCCTATCAAAACAAGAATTGATATGCTTTCTACCGGTATTAAAACTCCGGTAGGTATTAAAATAGCAGGACC
>JAHJVF010000193.1 GCA_018828505.1 Bacteroidota bacterium
CCTATATTTGCAGGTTCTCGAGTTTCCGACCTGCTTTACCGCCTATGCAGTTTATCCGAAGGATCCTTTGGAGAGGATGGGGTCGGAAGCATCGAGAGAACCTATTTGGAATGAAAATAGCGTTGACTGCGTAACTTCAGTAAGGTTGAAAAATTAAGTGTTTACAAAAGTTATTAAGGTTTTTCGCTTTGATAATGTTCCTTCCATTATTGTCTTCGAATATCTAAAGTGTTTTCCCAGAGAATTCTCTGGATTTGTAATTTTGTAATCCCGATTTTTTCGGCTCAATTGCAAAACCTTATCTATGTTCCTCTTGTGGTGAGTTAATTTGCTACCTACGGAGTCCGCCTTGGCGGATCGAACCACTAACCTTAGTAACAACATGACCTGTGATACCCTAACCTTATTACCTTATCAATTGGAAATCAGTATCAAGCATTGAGTTTGTTTGTAGCTTCAAGCTACGCTGTGATTCTTAAAGTCCCCGCCCCGTTGGATATACATTTTTAATACTCCTCCAGTTTACCAACAGATTATCCAACGGGGTGAATGTCTTAGGAGCAATCAAAAACTTTGTTTAATAACAGAACTGGGGTATAAAAACGAGTCATGCATGCCTGCCTCGGGCCTGCCCGCCTAATTGTTTCTCGTGAGGCAGGCGGGTCAGTCTGAGTTCGGCTGGCAGGTTAAATGCTGGAACTCATCCTCCTACTCCTTCTCTTACCAAGTTGCAAATCCCGCTTGCGGGGAGAAGGAGTGAACTTGAAGTCCCTCTCTTGAAAGAGAGAGCTTGTCCCGACTTGTCGGGAGATTTAGGGTGAGTTATGTTTCAAAAACAGACCCGCCACAAGTTAGCCCGCCACAAAATAGCCCGCCACAACATAGCTATGAAGGGGCAGGCTATGAATGGGCAGGCTATGTAGTGGCAGGGTTTTCTATCAGTATCAATTAAATCCTCAAAGAGTATCGCTAAAGACGTTTTATCAATTGTCTATTCCACAGTACAACATGATTCTTTTTTACACCCCATTTAATTTTTAGAGTTATGCAACAGATTCTTGCAGCAGACAAGTCTGCGTCATCACTTTTCCATTTTTTTAGCTCAGGTTATTGAAAAGATAGATTAAAAGTTTCTCATATTGACCATTCACATCTCCCATACCGATGGGTAACAATTTTTCACAAAATTTCTCCACTTTTTTTCTTAAATTTGTCCGCAGAATCAGTGAACAATTCGAAGAATAGCTGAAAATATTGTTGTTATATAACCTTCAATGTCTGCTCAATCTTTTAATCGAACTAAATGAAATTGAGAAATAGTGATGTTTAAAATCATACATACCGAATTTTTAGCACCTGATGTAAAACTTTTCAGAATTCATTCCCCAAAAATTGCAGGAAAAAGAAAAGCAGGACAATTTGTAATTATACGCATTGATGAGCACGGTGAAAGAATCCCATTAACTATTGCGGATTCCGACGTGAATGAAGGAAGCGTTACAATCATTGTTCAAGGAATAGGCAAGACGACCAAACAGCTTAACAAAAAAAAAGCGGGTGATTATATTACCGATATCGTTGGACCTCTCGGCAAACCCTCCGAGATTGAAAAATTTGGGATAGTTGCGGTGATCGGCGGGGGAGTCGGGACTGCTATCGCGTATCCGACTGCTGTTGAATTGAAAAAAGCCGGCAATCATGTCATTTCAATTATTGGTGCTCGTAATAAAGAGCTTGTAATTCTGGAAAAAGAAATGAACGAAACGAGCGATGAAGTTTTCGTAACAACGGATGACGGCTCTTATGGAATGCACGGATTTGTTACCGATAAACTTTCACAGCTGATAAACGAAGGAAAGAAAATTGATTTTGTTTTAGCCATCGGGCCCATTCCAATGATGAAACGGGTTGCTGAGATTACTAAGCCGTACGGAATAAAAACTGTTGTAAGCTTGAACCCGATTATGGTAGATGGAACGGGAATGTGCGGCGGCTGTCGTGCAACTGTGGATGATAAAACTGTATTCGTTTGTGTAGATGGTCCCGAATTCGACGCGCACAAAGTCGATTTTGAAATTTTAACGCTGCGGAACAGAGCATATTTATCACAAGAAAAAACATCTCTCGAAAAGTTTATATCTAATCATGAAGAAGCATTCAAATCGGGTTTGATCGAAGAGTGTAAGCTCGGGCACGAACCTAGATATTAAAAGATTGAATGTTGAACAAAGTGAAATCCCCGACTTGTCGGGGGAAATGAAATCCCGTTATTCGGGAAAAAGGTTTACTATTCAGGAACTCAACAGTAACTGATAATATTTAAATATATGCCACAAAATCACCAAAACACAAAAACTCACAAAAAGAAATTTGAGCCTTTACCCGAAGAATTCGAAATCATCGGGAATAAGATTGTTGACGCAGCATATACTGTTCACAAAACTTTAGGACCAGGTTTACTGGAAAAAGTATATGAAATTTGTTTCTGCCACGAATTAACAAAAAGGGGCTTAAAGTATCTGCGCCAGATTGATATTCCAATTGTTTATGATGGGATTACCTTTCAAGAGGGATTAAGATTGGATGTTTTAGTTGAGGATAAAATAATTTGTGAAATTAAAGCAATGGATTTAATCAATCCTATTTGGGTAGCACAAGTTCTAAGTCATTTAAAATTAACTAATAAACGGTTAGGTTATTTAATCAACTTTAATGTTGTTAATATTGGACAAGGTATCAAGCGATTTGTTTTATAAATTTTAGTGGAATTTCGTGTTTTTGTGTTTTAGTGGCAAAAATAATTGGACAACCTAAACAATAACAAATATTTAAAATGATTTACAAAAACTTAAAGTATAAAAACACAGCCGTTGAACAGTTGCTTGCAAAAGCAAATGAATTGCTCGACGAAAGCGGAAGCGACAACATTATTTTCAAAGCCCCGACAGGAGCTGGCAAAACAATCATCATGGCTGAGTTTCTGTTGCAGTTTGTAAGCGAAAGAAAAGACCACCGGACTTTTTCTTTCATCTGGGCAGCACCACGAAAACTGCATACACAAAGCAAAGAGAAGTTAGAAAGTTTTTACAAAGACAATCGTATTTTGGAGTGTTCAAACATAGAGGAACTTATCGACAAAAAAATAAATGAGAATGAAATTCTTTTTTTGAATTGGGAAAGCATCAACAAGAAAGACAATGTCTTTATTCGTGAAAATGAAAATGATTTTAATCTTACTTCCATCATCAACAACACGATTGAAGAAGGCAGAGAAATTATATTAGTGATTGATGAAAGCCATCACACAGCATCGGCAGAAAACACAAAGGGTTTGATTGAAATAATGAAACCGAAAATCACAATTGAAGTTTCTGCAACTCCACACATGACATCGGACAACATCGTTAAAGTGAAATTTGAGAATGTTGTAAAAGAAGGAATGATAAAGGAAAAAGTTTCATTGAACCCCGAACTGAAAGAAGATAAATTAGAAGGCGAAGGCAGTGATGAGTTTATTTTGAAAGAGGCATTGAAGAAAAGAGAAGAACTGCAAAAGCAATTTGAAAAAATCGGCAAGCAATTTATCAATCCTCTTTTGCTGATTCAGTTACCCGACAACAAGAGTTTAGATTTTACAGACAAGAAAGAAGAAATTGAAAATCTGCTTGCAAAAAAGTTTAACATAACAACAGCCAACGGAAGAATGGCAGTTTATTTATCAGAAGACAAACGCAACCTTGAAAACATTTCAAAGAATGATAATGAAGTAGAAGTTCTTTTATTCAAGCAGGCAATTGCATTAGGTTGGGATTGTCCCCGTGCTTACATACTTGTTTTGTTTCGGGAATGGCATTCAGAAAACTTTTCCATTCAGACAGTCGGCAGAATTATGCGTATGCCTGAGATAATGCGTTACGACATTGAGGAGTTGGATAAAGGATATGTTTATACAAACATTGCAAACAACAACATTAAAATAGAAGAAGATTTAGCAAGAGACTACTTTACCATTTATACCAGTAGGAGAAGTGAAACTTACAAACCAATTGATCTCGTTTCCTATCACATCTTGCGTCAACGAGAAACGACAAGACTGGATCCTTCATTTATAAACATCTTTCTGAAACATGCAAAGTCTAATACGCTAAAAAATAAAATAATAACTAAGGTTTCTAAAATCACAGATCACATTCCGATTGATGGTGTAATTCACTTAGAAAAAGTCGGTACCGTTTCAGAGCCGGTTGAAGTTTACAATGACATTTCACTTGCTAAAACAACAACAGAACTTGAACTTGCTTTTAAATATTTTATTCAGGAAACATTACATGCAGGAGAGATGTTTCCTGAACAGCGTTCAGTTGGCAGAGTGTGCACAAGCATTTATCATTTCTTTTCTGAAGAACTGAAAATGAATTACGAAGAAGTGCAAAGAGAAATAATGACGATTGTCATGAGCAGCAGTGAAAACAAACAGGCTTTCACTGATGTTATTAACGAATCATTGAAAGAATATAAACTAAATCACCCGAAAGAAAAAAATAAAGCCGTGCAGAATGATAATTTGTGGAATGTTCCAATGAAAATTGATTTCAACGCAAACCACAAAGAAAGAAAGCCGAAGTTGAAGAAAGTAATTATGAATCCGTTTTATGAATCTACATCGCCATCTAAAACTTGGGAGACAGAAAAAAGTTTCATTGAGTATTTAGACAAGCATAAAGAAGTTGAATGGTGGTTTAAGAACGGAGAACGAGACGGAACTTACTTTGCAGTTCCATACAAAGACGACCAAGACGAAGACCAAACATTTTATGTTGACTTCATAGTAAATTTTAAGGACGGAAGAATTGGTTTGTTTGATACAAAGTCAGGCTGGACAGCAGAAACAGCAGGAACAAAATCAGACGGTTTGCAACGATATATCAAAGAGCAAAACAAATCCAAAGGATGGTTCCCAAAAGGCAAGAAACTTTTTGGAGGAATTGTAATTCCGAAGTCAGGTTCATTTTACACTTACACAAATATTCCTTATAAGTATGACGAGCAATTGACGGACTGGAAAATTTTAGAGATTTGAGAAACGAAATGATTGCCAACACGACAGTGCATGGACTGGTGCAAACTAGACACGACACTGCGCAAGGACAGGCAGAGGGGCAGCCGATAACAAGGGCTTGGCAAAATGCGGGTCTTATCCTGGTTAGAAATGGAATACAAGAAACGTTCATCAAGATTTGCAACATTCTTGCATTCACAATTCCTCAGATGAAAAAGATTGATCAGATTCTCAAATGAACAGGCATAGATAGCTAACATCGAAAAAGCAACTTGTAAGGGTCTTTTACAAGTTCAAATAGAAGGTGGAAGAAAGGTAGAACGCAAACAACGTTCCTTGACAGCCAAGGGAAATTCATTTTGTTGATAGTAGAATAAAAGATTTCATTATACCCCGTTGCTCACGATTTGGTTTACATACATCAAATCAATTCACATTACAATTAGTCTATTTTCATTCCAACCTTACCTTTTATATCTTTGTGCGGAAAATTTGGAGAACGTTTGAAAAATAAAATTAGCATAGCATCCGGACAAGGATTTTGGGGAGATTTAATCGATGCCCCGATTCACCAGGTTACAAAAGGGGAAGTCGATTATCTCGTAATGGATTATCTCGCTGAAGTAACAATGTCCATACTCCAAAAACAAAATAATAGAAATCCAAAGCTAGGATATGCTCGTGACCTGCCGGAGCTTATGAAGAAAATTCTTCCGATTTGCAAAGAAAAAGGTATTAAAGTAATTACAAATGGAGGAGGAGTTAATCCCGTTTGTTGTGCCGATGCTATTCTTGAAGCTGCCATCGAACTTGGAATAAAAAATTTAGACATTGCTGTAGTGTTGGGTGATAATATTAAAAATAGAATTGATGAAATTATCTCGACTGGTTGTGAACTGAAAAATATGGAAACCGGCGAATCGATTCAGAACTATAAAGAGAAATTATTAAGTGCGAATGTGTATTTCGGTGCTGAACCAATCGTTGAAGCACTTCAAAGAGGAGCCGATATTGTTATCACGGGGAGAACGACTGATACCGGGTTAACACTTGCACCGATGATTTACGAATTCGGTTGGGACCTCAACAATTACGATTTAATGGCTACAGGAACAATTGCCGGTCATATTTTGGAATGCGGCGGACAAGCAACCGGTGGAAATTTTCTCGGTGATTGGGAGTCAATTGATAACTTAGCAGAGATTGGATTTCCAATTGCCGAAGCATATCCAAACGGTGATGTAATAATTACAAAGCATGAAAGTACCGGTGGAAGAGTTTCGTTCGAAACAGTCGCGGAACAATTACTATATGAAATTGGTGATCCGAGAGAATATATCACTCCCGAATGTGTTGCTGATTTTACTTCAGTGAATCTGGAAGACTTGGGAAACGATAGAGTAAAAGTGTATGGTATTAAGGGAAAACCTGCGACTGATTTTTATAAAGTATCCGCTTCTTATTCAAATGGATATTCAGCAGTTGGCTCACTTACTTATTCTTGGCCCCAAGCATTAACGAAAGCAAAAGCCGCATCAGATATTCTTAAAAAGAGATTAGAAAATTTGAATCTTAAATTCGATGAAATAAAAACTGAATTCGTTGGTTATGATTCTTGCCACGGTCCCTTATCCAAACCAATTGATGAAAATCAATTGAATGAAGTTATGATGCGGTTTGCTGTGAGATCAAATGATTACTTTGCAGTCGAAAGATTCGGGAAAGAAATTGCACCGTTGATTTTAACGGGGCCCCCAAGTGTAACCGGATTTGCCGGAGGCCGTCCGAGACCAAGCGAAGTCATTGCCTTTTGGCCTGCATTAATTCGGAAGGAATTGGTTAAACCTGAAGTAAGAATATTGGAGCTGAAGTGAGCACTGGCGAGAATTTAGTGAACATTGAGGAATCAATAGTGAAAAGCTAACAGTCAATAATGAGTAGTCAAAATATTTAATCGGAATTAGGAAGAATAGAGGGATTAGAGCTTGAAAGTTAAACTTCTCGATATAGCACACGGTAGAAGCGGTGACAAAGGTGATGCCGCAAATGTTGGTATTATTGCTTATGATGAAGAGGGATACGAAATTTTAAAAAAGTATCTTACAGCACAAAGAGTTAAAGAACATTTTGTCGGAATATGTCTCGGTAAAGTAGAACGGTTCGAGCTTCCAAATATTCGTGCATTGAATTTTTTACTTCACAATACTCTCGGTGGGGGAGGAACAGTATCGCTAAAACATGATGCACAAGGTAAAACTCTCGCTGCAGCTTTATTGAGAATGGAACTGGAAATCGAAACTTGAATATCCGATAAATATATCCTACCTTTGTGTAAGCAAAAATAGTAAGAATTAATATGCCTACTACAAAATTATCCATTACTTTGCCGAAAAAAGTTGCCGAAGCCGTCTCTGAATATTCAGCAGAGCTTAAAATCTCAACCAGCAAATTTATTTCGCAAATTTTAGAAGAAAACCTTGCGGAAATAAAAAGGCAAAATATAATCGAAAAGATAAACAATGTGTTTCAAGAAAACACCGTAGTGAAAGAACAGCAAAAATCTGCGAGTATTTACCGTAAAAATCTACCAAAGGACGGAACTGAATGGTAGTTAAACAGGGAGATATCTTTTGGATTAATTTTGGTAAACCCACTGGTTCAAAACCTGCGAATTTGAGACCTGCGGTTGTGATTCAATGTGATACATTTAACGAGAGTAAAATTAATACGGCAGTTGTAGCGGCCATTACTTCTAATTTAAAATATGAGAATCTTCCGGGTAATGTCCGATTGCTTAAGGGTGAAGCTAATATCCCCAAAGCGAGTGTCGTTAATGTTTCTTCCATAACAACAGTGGATAAAGAACAGTTGAATGAGAAAATTGGTCATCTATCAAAAATGAAGATCAATAACATTAAAGCTGGCTTAAAAATATTATTTGATATAGAATAAGGATGAATATGTACGAAGAACAAATTAAACAGTTAAAAGAATACAGAACACGAATAACTGCTCTACGAGGTTTTCTTTGACATCGCTGCAAAGCAAAAAATTGTCGAAGAATTAGGAATTAAAACCAACACCGCTGGCTTCTGGAATGATAATACCACAGCTCAAAAAGTCCTGCAGGAAATTAAGCTAAAAAAAGATTGGATAGATAAATGGGATTCACTTTCCAAAGCATCAAGCGAGCTGCAGGATCTTATCGATTTAGCTGAATTAGAGCAAGACGAAAATTTTATCAATGATATTGACAATGAGTTGTCGTCGCTTGAGAAAAAAATTGCAGATCTTGAATTTCAAAACATGCTTAGCGGTAAAGACGACCACAACAATGCGATATTATCGATTCATTCCGGTGCGGGCGGTACAGAGGCACAGGATTGGGCGGATATGCTTCTTAGAATGTATCTTAGATGGTGTGAGGAAAATGGTTTCAAAGCTACGATAATGGATATGCTCGATGGCGATGGTGCAGGCATTAAAAGTGCGACAGTCGAAGTCGTTGGTGAATTTGCCTATGGTTATTTGAAAGCAGAGATCGGAGTTCATCGCTTGGTTCGTATTTCCCCCTTTGATTCGAATAAACGCAGACATACATCGTTCGCTTCAGTTTTTGTGATGCCCGAAGTGGATGACACTATCGAAATCGAGATTAACACTAGTGATTTACAGATCGATACGTATCGTTCAGGCGGAAAGGGGGGACAGAATGTAAACAAAGTTGAGACTGCCGTTCGCATAACACATGTTCCGTCCGGATTAGTTGCAGCGTGTCAAAGTGAACGATCTCAAATACAGAATAAAAACAATGCCATGAAATTATTGAAATCGAAATTGTATCAGCTCGAGCTTGAAAAACTAAATGCAGAGCTTGACGAAATTGAAAAAAGCAAAATGAAGATCGAATGGGGGAGCCAGATCAGATCATATGTTTTCCATCCTTACAACATGGTTAAAGATCATCGTACAGATTTTGAATCTTCTGATGTCCACGGAGTTATGGGTGGAAATCTGAATGACTTCATGAAAGCTTATTTACTAAAATTTTCACAAAAGTAAAATCGTTATGAAGACCCACACACATTATCTATGGTTCAATACAAAAAAAAGACGTGAATATCTTAACATCACAAGAGAAGTTGAAGAAGTTGTTCGGAAGAGTGAAGTGAAAGAAGGAATGGTTCTTGTCTCTGCGATGCACATCACCGCCGGAGTTTATGTGAACGATGCTGAAACCGGATTGATTCAGGATATCGATGAATGGTTAGAAAAGCTTGCTCC
>JAHJVF010000194.1 GCA_018828505.1 Bacteroidota bacterium
AATCCCTCTCTTAAAAAGAGAGGGACTTTGAAAATCGAGCGAAATCGCCCCTTCTCTTTGTAAGAGAAGGGGTAGGGGGATGAGTTCTAATAGTTACCAAAATAAAATCCTTACTTTGGTATAATATCGTGATAGTTATTTTAATTTTTACTAAAAATCAGTACGCTGCGATTGAAATTCAGCATCAGCACATTAATAAGACGAATTCAATCGGTGTTAGGAAAAACCTAAACCCAACTTCGGTGAGACGTTCACAAATACAGAATATAAGTTGGGCTTGAAAAAACTAAGCCACAGTTACTTCTTTTGAGAGATAAACATCTTGAATGTGATTTAGGAGCTTCACTCCTTCGCTCATTGGACGTTGGAACGCTTTGCGTCCCGAGATCAATCCCATTCCGCCGGCACGTTTATTTATGACGGCAGTTCTCACGGCTTCGGCAAAATCATTTTCACCCGAAGCTCCGCCGGAATTTATTAATCCCGATCGCCCCATATAACAATTAACCACTTGATAACGTGTCAGATCGATTGGATGATCCGAGGTCAATTGCTCGTAAACTTTCTTATGAGTCTTTCCAAACTTAAGTGCGTTGTAGCCGCCGTTATTCTCGGGTAATTTTTGCTTAATGATATCTGCTTCGATAGTTACGCCAAGGTGATTCGCCTGTCCTGATAAATCAGCCGAGACATGATAATCTTTATCACCGACTTTGAATGCACTGTTTCTTAAATAGCACCAGAGGATTGTCACCATTCCAAGTTCGTGAGCATATTGAAAAGCGTGTGTAATCTCCTGTATTTGTCTTTTTGATTCGGGGGAGCCGAAATATATCGTTGCACCGACAGCAGCAGCACCAAGATCAAATGCCTGTCTTACAGACGCAAAAAGAATTTGATCGTAGCTGTTCGGATAACTGATAAACTCATTGTGATTGATTTTAAGAATGAATGGGATCTTATGCGCATATTTTCTGGAGACAGATCCGAGCACACCAAGAGTCGATGCAACAGCGTTGCATCCGCCCTCAATTCCAAGCTTTACGATGTTTTCAGGGTCGAAGTAGATAGGATTCGGTGCGAATGACGCGCCTGCAGAGTGCTCGATCCCTTGATCGACCGGCAGAATTGATAGGTAACCGGTTTTTCCAAGTCTTCCTGTATTAAAGATGGATTGTAGATTTCTTAGAACCCGTGGGTTTCTATCGGAATGAGCAAAAATTCTATCAATAAAATCCGGTCCCGGCAAATGAAGCATATCTTTTAAAACGGTTTTTGATTCGTGTTTCAAATAATAATCTGCATCGCTGCCGAGTAATTTTACAATATCATTTATCATGTTAATTCTCCATAATTATTTTAGTCAGATGTAAATCTCTCATACAAATATAGGAAAACCGGAGTCTAATTAATTAAAAAATCAAAATTCAAAAAGTAAAATTATAGTGCAAAAGTTAAAATGAAATAAAGAAAATTTTTAATTTTAATATGTAGTTTTGATTTTTGCATTTTAATATTTGAATTAGTTTCTCCGCTGGTTCACGATTGCAAACTTCAACACTCTTTCACCAAACTTCGATGAAACCCATGCTATGTACATTCCACTGGAGACTTTATTGCCGTTCTCATTCTTCAAGTCCCAATTCAAAAATGGGGATGATATGCTTGTTTTATTTGACTCGGTTAATGTTCTGACGTGAATGCCCGATAGTGAGTATATTTTTATAGTTACTTCTTCAGGTAAATTTGAAAATGAGATAAACGATTGATACGACGGCAGATAATCTCTTGGATTTTCCCACTCGAAGTATGGATTGGGATAGACGTTTATTCTCTCTATCATTTTCTTTCGTTCATCAATTGTAAGTGCTTCCGATTTTGATTTCGATTTATAGTAGAACGTATCTCTTTCGGTCAAGACATACGAGATTGGAATAGTATTAACATCACCACTAGTGTAAAATTGATAGGCGGATTTCTTCTCAAATCCTAAAACATAAAGAGCATCGAACCAAGGACTTTTTGCTTTTACAGTTTGTTCGGCTGTGAAACCTGCTGCCGCAGGCGGTGTCCAGCCGCGAAGATTTGCCCAGATATTTGTTCCGGTTGCAGGAGTATATCCAACATATTCCATCTGCTTTCCGCTTGAATCATAAGATGAATTAAAAATGATAATATACTCACGTGTTGAATCCAAAGACTCTTTTGGATCCCAAATTCCATCAGGGTAAGCTCCGGGTCCTGATAATCTTTCTGTAAATCCGCAGGCAAGCTGTCTTTCTTCTTTAAACCGGAAATCTTTTACCCAAATTTGAAAAGGGACTTCAACAAAATATTCTCCGGGCTTGCCAATTGACGGAGAAGTGTTTGAGCCTGCACTCATATATGACGTACCGAATGTATTACTCATGTAACGATATGCTTTTTGTTTCGGTCCGAATCTAATTTCTAACTGTCTAAGGTTATCGTACTTAGTAATTTTTGATTTCGTTGCGCCAGGCGATGAGAGTGGCTTTATGATTTTGTACGAAGCATCCGATCCCATATAAAATACACCACTCACTTCATTAACCGGTGGTTTGAACCATTGAGATTTTATTGATTGGTATATCGGATCTTTTATTTTCGGCTCAATCCACTCGATTCTTGGGATTATCCCATCGACAATAGGAAGAGCTTCATCTTTGTTTGAATAAACTTTTTGTGAATCAAGCTCCAATTTCCCTTTCGTTAAATTTTTCATCCGCCAATACACTGAATATGAGGTAGACAACGAATCCTTAAAAAATGTGATTGAGTATTCATCATTCGTAAGCTTATCTTTTTCTGCTTCTTCAAAAACAACTTTCGATTCCGTTGCACTGCTCAAACTGACAATTGGATTGGATTCATATCGATATGGCGAGTTGAGATCAATCCCGGGTATAACAGTCCAAACTTTTCTTTCCGATTCTGTTATCGTCGCACCGAATCGGTCTATTATAAGATAAGATTTTGTAGCCGGGTCGATTTGTATAAGATGAAGCGATGAATTGTTCAAACCAATCTTCTTAATTGAAAAATAATACGGCTTTCCTTTTATCAATGGCTTATCATCGTTGAACGGATCATTTGTTAACGAATAAACTATTCTTCCTCTTTCGGGATTTGAATAAATCTCGCGTTTTAACTGTATCCCTTTTGAAAGTATTTTTTCGATACCAATGTGATCGGTTTTTCGATAAATGTTATCAATCTTATTTTCAACGTCATAGCTTGCGAGTTTAATCGAGTTAAGCCGTCCGCCAACAATTGTATCAATTGACGGTGTGCAGTGAAGCCAGAGTTCGTATCCTTCAATTTGCACATTACGTACAGTATCGCCGTAAGAAGATTTTTTCAGTTCTTGATATGCAAAATCTGCAGCAGTTTCCCATGAGATGTCAATTTTATCTTCCGCCGTTCTGAAATGAGGTTTTACTTCGCTGAGCTTAGCCAGATTTTGAAATGAATATTCAAAGAAAGAATTATTATAACTAAGAAATCTTTTCCCCTTTGTGATGCTGTTCAATGCATCCGTACCTCTGCCGAGAGTGTAGGCAACAATAATATCCACAGGCTTATCTTTTATTAATTGGAATCTGCCGACATTTGTCATCATCCGTTGATCGTCTCGAGAACTATTAATCCAGCCTATTCTTGCAACAGGATCACCTGAATAATGCAAGCGGGGATTTATCTGCGAGCAATTAACTCCACCTAACACGACACCAAAGTACCATGTGCATGGATTAATTAAATCTCCATTTCGATATAACCCATTTAAATAATTCCATCTTATGAATCTATTATCCACCTCGCCGATTGGATGAGTCCATAGAAAATTACCATAAGAACTAAGAGTTAAATTTTTTGCCCCAACGATTTTTCTTTTAGGTTGAAAGTGAGAGACAAATTCAAATGCATCGTTCAAGGGAACTTCGCCTTCATCAAATTTTCCGTTTCCGTTTGCATCCATAAATGTTACATTAGGCATAAAGCTATGAGGTCCTTGAATTACTTGAGTGAACATCGCTGGGGGATTATTGCCGTACGCGACATCGCTTCCATCGTTATAACAATATCCTGTATTAAATAAGGTGTCGCAGCCGACCAAATCATCGGTGTAATCACCGAGATCGGGGTCGGTCCAGCAGCTAAAAATTATACTGTCAAGTTTATCGGTAACATTTCCAGTGTTGATAATTCTATATTTAACAAAAACGGTGTTTGAAAGAGATTCTCCTTCCTTATAACCAAAAACCGTTTGATGTATTTCAATTCCTATCGGATCAACATCATTGTAACGTCTCATATCTCGCGGGACACCATCATTATACACACACCATACAGTTTCATCGCCGATCAAACCAGGACGGTCTTCATTCAAATCCCAGAATCCATTTTTGTTTTTATCTACGGGATTATAAACTCCATTGCCGTCACCGTCATAAAACTCAGCACCAAGCTCGACTGCTGTTTTCCATTCCTGCCAGCTTGAACCAAATGGTGCATCGCTGCTTTTCAAAATATATAGTTCAGCTCTTTGATCGCTTTTATCCATTCCAACTTTACCGGGTTGGTAGTCACCAATTCTGCTTGCAGATGCAACACCATTTACCCACAAAAAATCGTTTTTATAGCCACCAAGGAAAAATCCACCTGAAAAAAGGAATATAATATCATCATAAATTCCTAAGCGACCTCCCGGAATAGCAACATCAGCCAAAGTACCAATGTTGTTCATTGGCAGCTCAATTTTATTGACCTTAAAAAGATATCTCGTTAGTGCTGGATTTTGAATTGAGCTGGATTTCTTCTTTCCATCTCCAGTAAAAGAAATAACGCAAAGTGCAATAAACAAGATTATGAGAATTGAAAATATCTTTCTCGGTGATTTGAACTGTTGAATTCGTTCAACTGAACTGGCGGGTTTTGTCCTCTGAAGATGCATTTTGAACCTCCTAAAATGTTATTTATTTCTTTTTAAGAGAAAGCTGAACCTACTTTATTTTAGCTCTTTTTCGGTTAAAAAGCTATAGCAGAGAGATTCTAATTAACCTCAAATGACTTGCTGAGTGCGAATTCCTTTTTTGAAAAGTTGTCTTTGATATGATATACAGCTTCATAGTTTCCCGCTCCGGAAGATGTATCTATTGAAAACGAAGTTTCGAGGTTTAAGTATGAGTGGAATTCTTCCCTTGATGATTCATTGAAGGATGTAACTCCCGTCGATTTGAGTGTGTCTTTCTGAGGTGTGATTAAGTCTATGTTCAATTCCAAATCGACCGAATATTCATCATCTTTTTCCGTCACGATAAAACCTTCGACTTTGATTTTACAAATAGCTTCCCAGCCCATATCGCCGAGCGACATAACGAAAATCTCCGGATCGAATCCGCGGAATTCCTTCGGCGGTTCTTTGCTACAGGAAGTCAGCGTGATTATTATGAGGATGGTTGTGAGAAGTAGTCTTTTCATTTTTCCAATCGCTTTGTTAAAAAGAATTTAAGAAAAATTTTTCCTAATTACAGATTAGAACGCGGTGTTTAACCTCAGCTACCGAAGGATTGGTGGCAGTCAAGTGTAATTTTTCTTAGTTGCTGTCATCGACCATTCGATGACAGTAAGATCAGCCACGATGGGTAGGTGGCTGCAGGGTATCGATAAGACACGGATAATTCGGTACCTACTGCCATCACCGACCTTCGGTGACGGTTATCCGACTTTTTTTTTCTGCTGTCGACGACTATTTGGTGAAGAATAATCGGCCTTTGATTTACACAGTAGATGTTTTTAACTTATCATAAAACTGTATACAAGAAATGCCGCTAAGAGGTCGAACCAATTTAACTGGTGAATCATTCTTCTTTGTCACTACTACCGTCGTAGACTTCATTGATGTATTTTCAAACGAAAAATGTTGCGATGCTCTTATTCACAACATCAAATTTTATCAAGCTAAATATGAGTTTGACATTCTTGGTTATGTAATAATGCCATCTCATTTTCACTGGATTGTTGAAGTTAACCCAGAGAAGGGAACTATCTCGGATATAATGCGAGATATCAAGAAATACAGTGCTTGGGATATTATGGAAATTATTGAAAAAGAAAATAGATATGATTTAATAAGTGTATTCGAAAAAAATGCAGTCGAATATACAGATAGAAAAAGGAAGTTTTGGATGAAAAGATTTGATGATCAAGTTATACGAAATCAAAAAATGTTCTGGACAAAGCTTAATTATATCCATCTAAATCCTGTCGATGCCGGTTTAGTGGATCGACCAGAGAATTATAAATACTCAAGTGCACGAAATTATATTATAGGTGATCATGCTGTCATAAAAGTTAATACTGAAAAGGGCGGCATAATAATGAAATAATTGTTCAGCCACCGAAGGGTCGGTAGCTGTCAGGCGTACTATCATCAGTGCGTGAAATATTATTCTTTCTGCCGTCATCGACCAGTCGTTGACGCTTTTGAAATCATCACCCGAAGGATCGGTGCAAGTCAATTGTAAATTTTACTTAGTTGTTGTCATCGACCATTCGATGACAGTGAAATTAGTTTTCTACTGCGTAAAATACATCGGATTAGGAATTTTGAAAGATCTCCCGTTGTATCCCCCTTTGAAATCCGATTCTTGATCGCCAAAATTTGCGATTATGTTAAAACCTTCTTCGGTTAATTTCTTTCTAACCTGAAGTTTATATTCGCTCGTTGCAATTTTCGGTTCGCGAGGGTTAAGATATAATTTTTTAAAATCCGTATAGCCGACATTTAAAAGATTTCTCTCTGTTGGATCGGGGTTACTTAATCTTAATGATGGGAATCTGCCGGTAATAACGAAAATTGTTACACCCTGTGATTTAATCCAATTATATAATTCAAAAACAGGTTGGATAGGAACTGCTTTTGCTGAATCTATCCAGGCTCCCCAGCTTTCTTGAGTCCAACCGTAATTATATTCAAAAATGTATTCTGTATTTAAAAGAAGAGTTTCGTCAACATCGAATATCACAGCATTTCTTTTATGAGGATCGAGATTTTTTTGAATATAAGATTTTGCCTCAGCACAAATATTCTTTACATCGGCGAGATATAAGGTTGTATCGGTGAAATACTGATCAATTGCTCTTTTGGCGAAGTGAAGGTTTTGCGGCTCTTTGCTCGACGAACAACCGATAACAAATATAATTAGCGGAAAGATGAGGGCGAGCGTTCTGATTTGTTGGGTAATAAAATTTTTTCCGTCAACTGACGGATTTGATTTTTGCATTTTTATTTATCTCCAGGCTTCGCCAAACGTACCAGCTTGCAACTGAATTATACGGCGACCAATTATTCTTTCTTGATATTTTGATAATTTTTTCTTCTTCCGGAAGCTTTCGAAGTGAATATATGTTTTTAATTCCTTTTTTAATTCCGAGATCATTAAGAGGAAGAACGTTTAATCTTCCCAAAGAAAATATTAAAAACATCTGTACTGTCCAAACTCCGATTCCTTTGACTTTGATAAGCTCATTAATAATTTCATCATCAGGCATTTTCTGAAATTTATTTAAATGAATCACCTTCGATTCAATCTTCTCACAAAGGTCTTTTAGACATCGAATCTTTGCGTATGACAGTCCTAATTTCCTTAAATCTTCAGTCGAGGTGTTAATTATATCAGAAGTTGAAGGGAACATCTTCGGTGCAAAATGATTTTTGAAACGTTCAAATATTGCTCGTGCCGCATACATTGAAAGCTGTTGCCCAACTATCGATGCAACTAACAGCTCAAAATATTTCTTGTGAGGTTTGATAGTACATTCACCGGCTTGGGCAATTACTTCTCGCAGCCTTACATCATTTTTGGATAAATGCTTAATAGCTTTAGTTAATTTTGATTGATGTTCTCTCAATTTTTTGATTATTTCTTTGTTTGATAGTAATATTTGGAGAGCAAATATAGTAATTTCATATAGGGATGCCTATAAATTCGTTAAAAAACAGTCGATATTGAAGTTTAGAGCTGCCACTGCTAGCGTCGTGGTGCTTAAAAATATATTTCTGTATTGAATCCGAAACTTTTTAAGATTAGTTTTGTTATAGAAAACGTGAAACGAACCCGAAACATATTAAACTACACTCTGATTCTTTTTTTCACAATTACGAATACAGGGCTCCCGCTCATCAAGCACGTCTGCCAAATGATGCTGACAAGCTCCTTTGAGGCCTGTGAAATGTGCAAAATTGAAGAAGAACCGTCAAATTGCTGTGAGGGAAACAATTTCGAAGTTTCTTTTACTGATAATCCATTTTCAGATTGCTGCCAGAACGAAATCGTACTTAAACCGATTGGCGATAAATTCATCACACAGAAAGCTAATTTAGAAGTTCACATTTCAAATTTGACTCCGGCTTTTAATTCAAATTTAATTGATGGCTTTTCGAAATCAGAAATTAAAAATTACCCTTCTGACAGCTCTCCACCATTTCTTTCCGATAACCATATTTATCTTTCCAACTCCGTTCTACTCATTTAGAAATTTTCCGCTTTTTTTTGAAGGCAGTCCATAGGACTCCTCAAAGGGGTCTTAGACATACGAAGAATTTAGAATTGAGACATCTTCTTTCTAATCTAAAATAGTCAATAAGTATAATTTTAATGTCTGAATTCTGATTCGTCTCCGTCATCCGTCTCCGTCAGCTGACGGATGACGGACTGTCTTCTTCGCTGCTATTAACACGTGATTAACAATTGGAGTTTTTATGATTGAAAAAATAATTGAATGGTCTGCAAACAACAGATTCATTGTAATTCTGATTTATCTGATCGTCATTGGTTTTGGTATCTACAGCGTTGTTAATTTGCCTGTTGATGCCATACCCGATCTTTCCGAAAATCAAGTTATAATTTTCACAGAATGGATGGGACGATCACCCCAGATAATTGAAGATCAAGTTACATATCCAATTGTTTCCGGCTTGCAAGGATTGCCTAAAGTAAAGGCTGTACGTGCAACTTCAATGTTCGGTATGTCTTTCGTATTTGTAATCTTCGAAGACGGTGTTGATACTTACTTTGCACGAACGCGCGTCTTAGAAAGAATGAATACAATTCAAGCGCAGCTTCCGGGCGGAGTTGTTCCCACATTAGGTCCGGATGGGACTGGCGTTGGTCACGTTTATTGGTACACGGTTGAGGGCAAAGGATTCGATCTTGGAGCTCTTCGCTCGGTTCAAGATTGGTATATACGCTACAAACTTTCTTCCGTTGACGGCGTTGCAGAAGTTGCAAGCATCGGCGGATTCGTAAAACAATATCAAGTTGATGTTAATCCAACTGATCTCCGTGCTTATAATTTAACCGTCGCCGATGTTGTTAATGCTGTTCAAAGAAGCAATAACGAAGTCGGCGGAAAAATCTTGGAAGTAAGTGACGCAGAATATTTTGTGCGCGGACAAGGTTATATTCAATCGAAAGAAGATGTTGAGAACACAATAATTAAAACCTCACCGAATGGAATTCCGATCTTTATTAAAAATGTTGCATCAGTTTCTTTCGGCGGAGATATACGTCGTGGCGCATTGGAAAAGAATGGCGAAGGACAAACTGTCGGCGGAATTGTTGTTATGCGAACCGGCGAGAATGCACAAAAAGTTATTGACCGCATTAAAGAAAAGATTAAAGAAATTTCGCCCGGTCTTCCACCCGGAGTTGAAATTGTAACTTCTTACGACCGCAGTACGCTCATCAAAGAAGCCATCGGCACTCTCGAGAGAGCTTTAATTGAAGCCGCAATTGCGGTATCAATTATGGTTGCAATTTTCCTTTTACACTGGAGAAGTATTGTAAGAATCCTTATCGAAATTCCAATTGCAGTGCTTATCTCATTTATTCTTATGTATATGTTTGATATTACTTCCAACATAATGAGTCTTGGCGGAATTATTTTAGCGATAGGAGTAATAGTTGACTCTTCCATTGTTCTGGTAGAAAATGCCTACCGGAATGTTGCTAAAGCTATTGAAGTGAAAGGAGAATTAACTGCGGATGAATACAAAAAAATCTCGATTGATTCTGCAAAGCAAGTTGGCAGAGCAATTTTCTTCTCCTTGTTGATAATACTCGTTTCATTTATTCCGGTGTTTCTTTTAACCGGTCAAGAAGGAAAGCTTTTCAAACCGCTCGCATTTACAAAGTCTTTTATGATGATCGGCGCAGCAATAACTGTTATTTCTCTCATTCCGGTTTTAATGACAATGCTGATGAGAGGAAAATTCCGTCCTGAAGAAAAAAATCCGACCACAAAATTATTTATACGGATTTACGAGCCGCTGATTCATTGGGTACTCAAACACAGAAAAACTACAATTGCTATAAATGTAATTGCACTTCTCGTAACGGTTCCGATTATACTCAATACCGGCAGCGAATTTATGCCTCCGTTAGATGAAGGTTCTATTCTTTATATGCCCGTAACTTTGCCCGGCGCATCCATCACCGAAGTGAATAGAATTTTACAAGAGCAAGATAAAATCATAAAGTCTGTTCCCGAAGTTCACCACGTTCTTGGTAAAACCGGACGCGCGGAAACTGCAACCGATAACGCTCCATTGAGTATGATAGAGACAATCATTTTGTTAAAACCGAAAAGCGAATGGCGACCCGGAATAACGAAGCAAGATATTGTTGCTGAACTTGACTCCAAATTGCAAATACCGGGAGTCCGTAACGGTTGGACCCAGCCGATCATCAATAGAATTAATATGCTTTCAACCGGAGTAAGAACCGATATTGGATTTAAAATCTTCGGACCCAATCTGGATACACTCGAAACATTCGCCATCAAAGCAGAAAATTTATTAAAGACTGTTAATGGCGCGGCTGATGTTGTTGCCGAAAGAGTTCAGAATGGTTATTACTTAGATATACAAGTTAAACGGAATATCGCCGCTCGCTATGGTGTAAACATCCGCGATCTTCAAGACATAATCGAAACTGCAATCGGCGGACAAAATCTTGGAATCGTTATCGAAGGTAGAATGCGCTTCCCGATCAGAATGCGTTATCAAAAAGATTACCGCGATAATATTGAAGAACTGAAAAGCTTAATCGTTCCGGTCGCAATATCAAACCCGATGGCTTCATCTTCAAGCCCGCCTGCCGGTCAGGCAGGTTCGATGAGCGGCGGCGGAATGGGTAAAAGCAGCTCCGGCGGAATGTCTTCCTCGATGGGAAGTTCAAACCAACCAAGCATTATTCCGCAAGCATCAAATACTCAAAATGATTTTTCACTTACAAGTGTAAATCAAAATGCTGTTACTTATCTGCCCCTGGCTGAATTAGCTGATATAAATTTGGTAACCGGTCCACCAATGATAAGCAGTGAAAATGGAATGCTTCGTTCAATAGTTTTTATGAACACGCGCGGACGCGATATGGGCAGCGTAATGGTTGATGCTAAAGAGGTTATCGAAAATGGATTGAAACTTCCCGCCGGGTATTCTTACACTTGGAGCGGTCAATACGAAAGTAAAATTCGTGCTCAACAGACTATTCAAATAATTATGCCGGTTGTGTTGCTTATAATTTTTGTTCTCCTCTTCTTTACGCTTAAAGATTATACCGAAGCCGGCGTTGTAATGTTATCCGTTCCATTCGCTCTCATAGGCGGAATGTATATGATATACATTCTCGGTTACAATTTTTCAGTGGCTGTTTGGGTTGGATTCATTGCATTATATGGAGTTGCTGTTGAAACCGGCGTTGTAATGGTTGTTTATCTCCACGAAGCACTCGATAAAAGATTAAGAGCATTTCACAGAGGTGAAAGAGGAACTCTAACTAACAAAGATATTTATGAAGCGACTGTTGAAGGTTCAGTGCTTCGGCTCAGACCCAAGCTTATGACTGTTGCTACTTCAATGGTCGGTTTAATTCCGGTTATGTGGTCAACCGGAACCGGTTCAGATGTTATGAAACCATTAACGGCGCCTTTGATTGGCGGTCTTCTAACTTCGGCAATTCACGTCCTTGTTGTTACACCAATTCTTTTTACTATGATGAAAGAACGCGCTCTTAAAAAAGGAAAACTTGAAATCTCTAAAGTGGCTGATTGGATGAAGGAGGGAGAATAAAATGTATAATGTAAAATGTATAATGTATAATGGAGAATGCCTGCCCCGATTAATATGCTTTAACAAGTCGAATCGGGGGAAAATGGTTAACGGAAAATGCCTGCCCCGATTAATATGCTTTAACAAGTCGAATC
>JAHJVF010000195.1 GCA_018828505.1 Bacteroidota bacterium
ATGAGTTCACTCAAAAAAGCTCAACTTAAACAACTTTGCTTTTTAGTTTTATTGTTGAAAAAAACTGTCAATTAAAAATTTTAGGGACTGTTTGTCCTTAAAAATCTTCGTGTAATATTTTTTTGTTTAAGTTTTATCCCGCTCTAATCGGGATTTCATTTCATTCAACATTTTTGTTTTTATTCTTTTCACATAGTGATGCCTTTGGCAGATAGATTGACCAAATTGACGTTTTTTTCTCTTCATTTTATCCAGTTGTTAATGCCGGGCTTGGCATTTGTGAACTTATGTAACGATATACTCTTCCAAAGTTTACACTTATCCCAACAGCAAATGCAAATACCTCTGCTTTGAACAAACCTCTGACTTTTAATTTTCGGTTATTCATCTTTCTTGTGAACTCTGAGACAGTTGCCTCTACATTTGCCCTTAGTCCCTTTCTTTCTTTTGGTATCTTTTGTATACTTTTTAATCGCTGCTGTTTATGATATTCTCCTTCTGTAAAATAATAAACCTTCGCCCTTTTATTTTTTATTAATTGACATCCTGATACAAGACTGCAAGTAGAGCAAATGCTTAAATCAAATTCTGCTTTTCCAAAGGATCCTTCGGAGAATCGTTTTCTGGTTGTTTCAGCTTCTACTGTTTGTTTCGGACAACTGACCAAATATTCTCCGCCACCGGCGGATTCGTTTACTTCGGTTATCTTAATTTCTACTCCACTCGGCTCTACTCCTCTTATTGCTGTTTGGACTGGTGTAATTAAATGCTCATCAAACTTGGCATCGTTATCCTCGCTGCCATAAGCTCCGTCAAAATGAAGTTCCATTAAATCGGGATTCTTTTCCTTGAGGTTATCTATTCTTTCAGTTAATTCTTTACTGTCATCTATGTTGTTTGCGTGAACTGATATACCTGCCCGCCACATCAATACCGGAGAGGCAGGCGGGTCGGTAACTAAATTTATTGGGTTATCCGGATTGCATGTCTCTACTATATTTATTGTTTGTCCATAAAACTGTTTGTTGTTTTTCTTCCGGTATGTCGCTTCTATATCATCAGGCGATTGTATGCAATTGCTTGTCAACTCCTCTGATGATTTGATAATTATTTTTTCTTCAACAACGGTAAAGTGTTCTTCATATATTCTTTCAAATGTTTTGAATATTTCTAAGTCCTCGTATTTCTGCTTCAGTCTGTCGTTTATCTCTTTATATACTTTACCTATTTTCTCAAGCTCAACTGAAATATCATTTGTTTCGAGCCGATAGATAAACTGTCCGGATGTCTTATTTACATAAGGAGATAACATTTCTTCATACTGCTTTCGGTCTTCTTCGCTTAATACTCTATATATTCTGATAAGCATTTCTACCAGTAGTTGCAACCGTGTGTATCTCCTAATATTAGAGGTGGCATGAAATGAATCTGTTCTTTGAATGTCGGTCTTTATCTTCAGTTCTTTTAGCTGTTTCTCTGTTAAATGGTCGAATACTTTCTCAAGTAGGTTTATTCCGCTTTCAATAAAATATGTCGTAAGTCTATTTTGAAAATTAAAAAGTGATGTATCTGAAAAGGGAACTTCGTCTAAGGTCTGCAGCCCTAGCGCTGTTTTAATCAATAAATTAAATTTTATGCTATCGAATAATTTTTCGTATGTCAATTTATGTCTGTGCTGCAATAAGATTGCCGAGACCATGCAGTTTATCGGAACGTTAGGACGGCTGTCTATCTCAGAGTATAAGCTGGCAAAGTCTTCTTCTTTTATATTGCAAAAGATAAGTTCATAAAACTTTCCCGCCTGCCTCTTTGCTATAAATGTGGCGGGCAGGTGTTCTTCTGATTCTTGTAGTTCTTTTGCCATTTTTAGAGATACTAAGTTTGTAAACCCAAATATGTTTGATTGTCTGTGCTTTGTATTTTTTCTAAACATTTTTTTGTCTAATTATAAATGAATTTGCTGGTAGCAATTTATTTAAATTTTTGCTCTAATAAAAAATTATTTATTCAAATATTGATTTTAATCTTATGTACCCTTTTTTGAGTGAACTCATTTATTAATTAGGCTAAAGCCCTCGATGTGAGCGGCTTTTCAATAACCCCACGCTTAAGAGGCTGTGTGAATAATACACTTATTCAACTTGTCATTCCCACGAAAGTGGGAATCCATTCAAATTTCAAAGTTTTTGGATTCCCGTTTACACGGGAATGACCATTTTAACACACGCTCTTAAG
>JAHJVF010000196.1 GCA_018828505.1 Bacteroidota bacterium
CATAAAAATTGGAAGAACGTAACCGGAAAAACTTTTTGGGAATAATGGAAGAATAAAATAAATCGCCATTCCAATTAAAACGAATCCAAAAATTTTCTTCACGGCAACCATCCATTCACCGGAGCGGGGTAAGTTCTTTATTTTCCCGGAGAAGACACCTAAAAATAAATATGGTGTTCCAAGCCCAAGAGCAAGCACGAAGAACATAAAAAATCCAAGAACAACATCGGCTTTTGCACCGACAAATGTCAGTAATCCAATCACGAACGGACCGATGCACGGTGCAGCTACAATTCCCATAGTCAGTCCCATGAACAAAGCACCGAACAAACCTCCTTTAGCTCCACCAAATTTTGCGACTAATGAAGCAGGTAACTGAAATTCATACAATCCGAACATGCTGAGAGATAAGGAGACTAATACCAAAGCGATTAAGATCAGAACAAATGGATTCTGAAGCGCCGCTCCAACGAGACTGCCGCTTAAAGCAGTTACTACACCAATTGCCGAATAAGTGATAGCCATTCCCAAAACGTAAAGACTCGAAAGCAGAAATAATTTTCCCGTCTTCTGTTCGCTCTGTCCCCCAAAGAACCCTATGGTAATTGGTATAAGTGGATAAACACAAGGTGTTAAATTAAGAGCAAGTCCCCCAAAGAAAATCAGAATGAAAGTAAGGAATAAATTTCCTTCATCGATCAACGAACTCTCACTCTTTTTTTTTTCGAGTGCTTCCGTTTTTAAATCTATTCCTTCAAAAAGTTCAGAATTGATCTGCATGATTGGAGTGTTCGCATCCACTACTTCAAATTTGAATGGGACTTTTACTCTCTTTGGGGGCAGACAAGACAGATCATTACATGCTTGGTATTCGAGAATGATCTCAAAATCATAATTACCGACAGCTAATTCCTTTGGTACTTGAACTAATCCAAAAAACTTACTCTCCCCTTCGAACACTGAAACAGGCTGCTCTGAAAATGCCAGATCGATGTCGTGAGGTTTTGGGTAGATTACTTTTCTAAGGGTAAAATCGTTTTCTGATTTAATACTCATCTTTGTGGGAATTAGATATTCATCATTCGGTTTGTCGGAATTAATATGCCATTCAGTGTTAATGTTCACGATCAATGCAACTTTCAATTCAGTTCCGGCTTGGAGCTTTTCGAAATTTGCTTTCCCCTTAACACTGAGAACGTTTTGTGCAAAAGTAAAATTTGTTACCACCAATAAATAAAATAAAACTTGTTTAATCATTTTTATCTCCATCCTTGTACAATTGGGAATCTTCTTCCCGTTCCAAATGCTTTGCTTGTTACTTTCAAACCCGGTGCGGCTTGTTTACGTTTATATTCTGCTCTGTCCACCATTTTTAAAGTCTTCCTGACTAAATCTCTATCAAATCCTTCTTTAATAATTTCATCTTCCTCTTTCGATTCTTCGATATAATGAAACAAAATCTTATCAAGAATTTCATAAGGTGGAAGTGTATCCTGGTCTGCTTGATTTGGTTTCAATTCAGCAGATGGAACTTTTTGAATTATCTCTACCGGAATTATTTCTTTCTCGCGGTTAATAAATCTTGCTAATTCATAGACTGAAGTTTTATACAGGTCAGAAATTGGAGCCAATCCACCGCACATATCGCCATATAATGTTGCATAACCTGTTGCCAGCTCCGATTTATTTCCGGTCGCAAGAAGTAAATATCCAAATTTATTTGAAAGTGCCATCAATATATTTCCACGAATTCTGGACTGCAGGTTTTCCTCAGTGATATCTTCATTGACTCCTTCAAATTCTTTCTCTAAACTTAATTGGTACTCATTAAACAACATCTTAATGTTAATAGTTGTTCCTTTCGTTCCAAGATTTTTTATTAGCTTCTGTGAATGTGCGATACTCCCCTCACTCGAATATTGAGAAGGCATCAAAACACAAAGAACATTTTCAGGTCCTAAAGCATATGAAGCGAGTGCTGCTACCATAGCAGAATCTATTCCTCCACTCAATCCGAGCAGAGCTTTTTTGAATCCGGATTTCGTACAGTAATCCCGAATGCCAAGCACCAATGCGTTAAAAATATCCTCAAGATCACTTGGCGGAATGTAAGTGATTCTATCATATTCTTTTTGTGTATCGAAAAGAACCAATTCCTCTTTGAACCGATTAGATGCAACAATCAAATTTCCGTTTCGGTCGTACACTTTGCAGCCGCCGTCAAATATTAAATCAGTGTTCGCTCCGACCTGATTTACGAATATTACCGGTAAATTATTCTTCTTTGCAATTTGAGAAAACATTTCCGTACGGATCTTTTCTTTACCGATGCTGAACGGACTCGCTGAAATATTAATTAGAAACTCGGCTTTCATTTTACTGAGAATTTCGATCGGATCATTCTCATATTTGCGATGCACCCAAAAGTCTTTATCATTCCATGCATCTTCACAAATAGTGATACCGAATTTTTTCTTACTTAATTCTGTCAGTAAAATTTTCTTTGAGGGTTCAAAATATCTCACTTCATCAAAGACGTCGTAATTTGGAAGGAGTGTCTTATTATGAATTGATGCTATCTTTCCTTTTTCACAAAGAATTGCCGAATTGAAAATATTTGTCCCGATCAAATCCGTATCGCGTGTAACACATCCGACTATAATTGATATTTTTTCTGAAAGCTTCGCAACTTCATTAAGCGCCTCCAGACATTCATTTATGAAAGTCTGTTTGTCTAAAAGATCAAGAGGCGGATACCCGCAAATTGACAGCTCAGGGAAAATGACTAATTCAGCATTGAGACTAATTGCTTTGTTGACATTCTCACGAATTTTATTGAAGTTGAGATTGATATTTCCAACAGTTGGATTTATCGATGCTAATGCGATTTTCATAGTCCAAATTTAGCTAAAGATAAAAGTTATATCAAAATAATTAAGAGGAATAAGTAATGATAAGAGTTACACAAATTTTATTGGTAGTTTTTCTTGCATCTGAAATTTTTGCAATTGTTCCGGGTAAAGATGGAGTTAAAACCCCAAAACATGTAATTGAATTCCATCAAATGATTCAAAAGGAATATCAAGAGGGATATTGGGCAAATAGAATCCGCGAACGCGAAGAGATAAGGAGCAAAATTCAAAAAGGAATTTTACCTCAATCTGTACTCGTCCGTGATACGGTAAATGCGCTTACATTACTCGGCAGATATTCGGACAGCTCACCTCGTTACAACCGGGATAAATTTCAGCAGCAGCTTTTCGATGGACCGAATCCAACAGGGACAGTAACACAGTACTACACCGAAGTATCATACGATCAAATGTATTTTACGGGATTTTGTACAAATTGGTATCAAGCACCAGGTACAATGGCCTCATATGTCGGTTCAAATAATGGACTATCATCATCAGGCGGACCGAGATTTGTCTTAGACCTGATTAAAATTGCTGATTCAACTTTCGACTTCTCGAAATTCATTACTTACTATGATAATAACGGAAATCCTCGAATCAGTTTTGTCGCAGCTGTACACACCGGTGCAGGTGCCGAAGCAGGAGCTTCAAATATTTGGTCGCACAAATGGAATTTTAGAATGTTAACAGGTGGTCAGCCATACGAAACAAATGATGTCGATCCGAAGTCCGGAAAAAAAGTTTTAATTGATGGAGACTATGCAATTCAACCGGAAATGTCAGGCAATGACAATTCAATGGGTAACCTCATTGAAATTGGTGTATTTGCGCACGAATTCGGACACATATTCGGTTTGCCAGATCTCTACGATACTGACAATACCTCAGAGGGTCTTGGAAATTGGTGCCTAATGGCTGCGGGATCGTAGGGAGGAGATGGCAGATCTCCGCATACACCTGTTCACATGAGCGCTTGGCCTAAGAAGAGAATGGGATGGGTTACACCGATAGATGTCACATCATATCAAAAAAACAAACTCGTAAAAAATGCTGAAGAACAACCTGAACTTTATAGAATTTGGAGACAAGGCACAATCACAAACGAATATTTTCTTATTGAGAATCGTCAAAAGATTGGATTTGATAGATTCCTATACACCGGAGGGATTTTGATCTTCCATGTCGACGATGCCGTAGCGAACAATCGAAATGAAAATCATTACAAAGTCGGATTAATACAGGCAGATGGAAGACGAGATTTAAACAACAGACGAAATCGCGGCGATGACGGCGATCCATATCCCGGCTCAACTAAAAACACCCGATTTGATGTTAGTACAAATCCGAACAGTAATGATCATGCAAAAACTGCGACCTATGTTTCATTGAGATATATTCGTCATAGCGGAAAAGATATGGTTGCAGATTTCGATATTGGTTCGATGCCTTACCTAATGATCAAAGATTTTTCTCTTTCCGAAAATACCGCTGTTAAAAATGGCAGGCTTGAGCAGAACGAAATTGGTAATGTTAATTTTACATTGAGAAACATCGAAGTCGTTAATTCAATAAATACCAAATTCAAAGTCTGGGCAGATGATCCAAATTTAGAATTTCTTTTTTCAGAAGTATATACAAGTATTAATGCACAATCAGAGCGAAATTTTTCAATGATTAGTGCAATCAAAATTAAACCGGAATTTGTCAGCCGGGCGATTTATGTTAAAGCAGAAGTCGATGGCGGTGGAAGTAAGTTCACTGATAGTTTCAAAGTCGTTATCGGAATTCCGAATATCCTGCTCATCTCGAAGGGGGAAAAACCAAGCTTAGCTGACTTTTACCAGACTTCACTCACGAATTCATCGAAGAATTACGAATTGATAGATAACGCTCCATCATTATTTTACTACGGGCGTGATATAATTTTGTGTCTTACCGGAAAGAATAAAGATAGCTTGTTCACAAATGCAGAGCTTGATTCATTTTCAGTATTTATGAATCGAGGCGGAAAGCTTTTCTTAAGCGGGCAGAATATCGCAGAGTTCTTGAATTCAAATGCACAATCGTTTCTTCATAACACACTCGGAGTAAATTACGTTAAAAGTGCAAGTATTTTTACAAATAAAATCTATGGTATCGCATCCGATATGTTCGGAAAAGATATTTCTACTTTACGTATCAATGGAACTGAGGGCGCTTCGAACGAAACGAGCATGGATATAATTGAAAGCCGCGGAAGTTTTAATAAGTCTCTCGCATTTAAAACAGACGGACAGGATGTTACCGGCGGCTGGAAAACCTTTCCGAATAACGGAAAACTTTTCTTCCTCGGATTTGGATTTGAAAGCATTAATAATGACGAATCAACTATTAAGCGGGATAGGTTAATGCAAAATGTTTTAAGCTGGTTCGATCCAACTACCGGAGTTGAGAGTTTTGACGATATGGCAATCACAAATTTCCGTTTGGAGCAAAATTATCCGAATCCGTTTAATCCAATTACAATAATAAAATTCAGCATTCCGCACTCCGCATTCGTCACTTTGAAAGTTTATGATGTTTTAGGAAAAGAAGTCGCTAAACTTGTTGATGAAGTTAAGGAACCTGGTACGTATGAGGTAGAATTCAGTAGTCAGAAGTCAGAAGTTAGTAGTGGAATATATTTCTATGAATTACGTGCCGGTAATAATAGAGAAACGAAGAAAATGGTTTTAGCGAAATAACGTTGAGAGTGAATAGTGAATAGGCAATCGTGAATTGTGTAAATCGACGATAAGCTTGTATTACTTTTTACCAGCCTATGGCTGGCTTCTAAAAAAAGTACTTTGAAAAATAACTAACGAGAACTTAACTTATCGGTTGTGTTTTAACAACTTGTCCCGACTTGTCGGGATAACACGCCGTTATAAAGCTTATTTGTTAGTATGAAAAAATTCCAAAAATTAAAAATATTCGTTGAGCAAAATGATACAAAAGGCGGTAAATACTTTGATATATTTATTCAGCTTTTAATTCTACTTTCTATTCTAAGTTTTACTGTAGAATCAATCCCAAACCTTTCTCAAGAATTACGCAACGTTCTTGATTATTTAGAAATAATTTCAGTCACAATTTTTACAATTGAGTACCTACTAAGACTTTTTGTTGCAGATTCGAGAATCAGATTTATTTTTAGTTTTTATGGTATGATTGATTTACTGGCAATATTGCCATTTTATGTAGCCTCTGGAATCGATTTGAGATCAATAAGAATATTTCGACTTTTTCGTTTAATTCGATTATTCAAATTATTTCGTTATAGCAAAGCTATAAAAAGATATAAAAATGCTTTCTCTTTAATAAAAGCAGAGTTGGCAATTTTCTTATCTGCAACATTGTTTTTACTGTATGTTTCATCAGTAGGTATATACTATTTTGAGAATTCCGTGCAACCCGAACAATTTAGTTCAGTATTTCATTGTATGTGGTGGGCAGTGGCAACGTTAACAACAATCGGATATGGCGATATGTATCCAATTACTGCTGGTGGAAAAATATTCACATCAATAATTGTAATAATCGGTTTGGGGGTAGTTGCAGTTCCAACTGGCTTGTTTGCATCAGCATTGACAAAATGTATTCAATTAGAAGATAAAGAAAAATAATGATGCTTTCATAAAAATAAAATGATTAATATGAAAGGAGTTTTTCAATGAAAAATTTATTCTATTTATTTATAATCTTTTTGTTTATTGGCTGTACTTCTTCTGAATTAATGTTAAAGTCAGAAAATCAGATTAAGGATTTAGAAGCACAAGTAAGTTTACTTCGTAATGAAGTTTCTTATTTGAAGGGGAAAATTGAAACTCTAGAAAAATCATTAGCCAATATAACTTCACAACAAATTATACAGCCATTGCCGAAAGGAACAAATGAATCGAATCCTATTACTGAACCTAAAATTCAAGAAAAAAAATCTTCTATAAATGAGAAAGAAAATATAAAATCAAAAAGCACTACTCCACAAAGTACCGGAAGATGCCAAGCTATTACTAAAAAAGGTACACAATGTTCACGTAATGCAAAACCAGGGAGTATTTTTTGTTGGCAACATGGTAAATAATAAAAGCTTTATAACCAGCAACTCAAAGCGGCCGCTTCTTCGAATCGGTCGTAGTGAGTTTTTCGGGTATGGTTTTTCAGTGTAAGTTGCTCTTTAAAGTGTGATTAGTAAACAAACTGATTTTAAAAATAAAGTTGCGTTGATAAAACCGTCATCACTGTTATTGGCGACGGGCTAAACGCAACGCCGTTAGCCAGTTCAATATAATAAAGGAGTTTTATGACTTTAGCTCAGATTCGCGGTGCACTTCTTGAAGAACTAATATTAAAATTACTTGATAATGTTGGCTATGAAATAATTAATTCAGATGGTGACGGGATTAGAAATGGGCACTCTGGCATCGAAGTATGTGGGAGAGGAGAATGGCATCAAATTGATGCTCTTGCATCTTTAACATACACACCCGCTTTTATGTATCCATTGAGATTGTTACTCGAAGCAAAATGTTATAGACATAATCGGTCTGTTGGTATAGAAATACCCAGAAATGCATTAGGAGTATTAAAAGATATTCAAGAAAATTATTTTACTTTCCGCACTGGAAGTAATAATGAATTGCAAGTTCAACGATATAATTATCATTCAGCAATTTTTTCAACCAGTAATTATACTGTAGGTGCTCAGAGATTTTCCATTGCTCACCAAATATTTTTAATAACCTATGAATATGTTCCAATAATGCAGCCAATTTCAGAAACACTTTTGTCTCTTGAAGAAGCTGATTTTATGGGTATGGATCATATTGAAAGCATTAAGGTTATGCGTGAAGATTTTGCTAATTTAATTTCAAATCAAAATCAAAACTCAGAGATCTTTTCAGAAACTGGTCGTGAAAAAGTTAATGGTATAAAAAACAATTTTAATCGTATTAAAGGTTCATACTTCGGTATGTTACAAGGACGTTATCCTCTTCATTTAATTTCAGAGAAACCTTTACCTGCTAGTTTGTTTGCTGAAACGGATGAAATTCAATGTAAAATCTACAGTTATAATCGTAGTTCTTGGTATTTTTCTCCAAGTCAAGTTAATCCCAATTCACCTAATTATTTCAAATTAGAATTCAATCTGCCAAAGGAAATTGCTCACGTCATATATGAGCTTAATGATAGAACAGAAATCGCTAATATAAAAAGAGAAAGATTTTCCTTTATACATTTATCTGGGAAGATTGGCGGTATTCAAAGAATGATAAAATTAAAGTTAGATGAAGATTGGTTGTTTCGCTTTTTAGAAGAAACTGGCTAACAAGCGCCTCAACGCCGACCGCCATTTTAGTTCGGCGGATTTGAGATTTTTAAGTTTTGTGTTTAGTAAAAGATTTTGTTCTAAGTGTTCTCCGCCACGGCGGACTAATTAATTAACTTGCCTGCCGGCAGGCAGGCCTCCGGTGCGTTGCTGACACAAGTTACGTACCTACGACTACATCTTTGGCAGTTGAGTTCTAACTAAGCCGTTCGTGTATGGGCGGCGGGTTAAGCGCAACACCGTTATATGCTTAGAGAAATATACTCGAAAAAAATCCTTGATCTAAAATGTATATATTCATAATATACTTGTGCAATGATAAAAATATTTGAAAAATGTGAGGGCTTTCAGTGGGATGAAGGCAACTCAGAGAAAAATAGGATAAAACACAATGTTTTCAAATCAGAGTGTGAGCAAGTGTTTTTTAATAAACCTATAATTGTATCAGATTCAAAAAAGAACTATGAGAAAGAAAAACGCTGGTATTTGCTCGGTAAAACTGATCTTGATCGTAGATTATTCGTGGTGTTCACCATCAGAAAAAATATGATCCGAGTTATATCAGCAAGAGATATGAGTAAAAAAGAAAGAGAGAGATATAATGAAGAAATTTAAAAATATACCAAAATTTAAATCTGAAGATGATGAAAGAGAATTTTGGGCAAATTCCGATTCAACAGATTATTTAACTTGGGATAAATCAGAATTAGTTACTTTCGCCAATCTAAAACCATCTACAAAGACTATTTCTCTTAGATTGCCAGAGTCGATATTAGATGAGATTAAAACCTTAGCAAACAAGAGAGATGTACCATATCAATCTCTAATAAAAATTATTTTAAAGGAGAGAATAGATAGAGAACACAGAACAAGTACATAAATTATATCGCATATAACCAGCCAATCTCCGAAGGTCGAAGACCCCTTTGGGGAGTCCTTTGGACAACCCGTCCGCCAAGTAAAGCGGATGATTTTTTAGTTTTTGGTGCAATTGTTTTTGTTAAAGTTTGTTGTTCAAAGTGTTCGTTTTAATTAATTAGCCTGCTCTAAAAAGGTCGTTTTACAGATTTTCTCCGTCAGCCCCGTGAGATAACTGTAAAACCAATTGAAAAAAGTAAAATATTTATCTCACGGGGTCAGCTGACGGAGTGGCTAAAGCCGGTTATATTTTTTTGAATATGATTGAGCGTGCCCAAAAAGTTCTCTCGATACGTCCCGACTAGACATAATCACAACAGTCGGGACTACTCGAGAACCTTCTCTGAATACGTGCCGACTATGTCGTCACTACTCCTGCCCGCCGAACTTAGCCTGCCCGCCTAACTAAGACCAACCCGCCTGCCTCATGTGAAACAATTAGGCGGGCAGGCGAGGCCGGCGGGCGAGAACCATGCAATTCGACTTTGGTTTTCGAGTTTTCTCTGACGCATGTCAGAGAAAGTATCGAGAAAACCGAACTTATTAGCCCTTCTCGTAAGATTAAATTGTAAAACAGTCTCGTTAACTAACACATCCGTGTCCCATTTTATTAGTCAATTCTACTAATTGGTGCATCAAAAGAATTACAGTTTTTATTTCCAAATTCTTTATTTTGGACTTCATAATGAATAACAAACTATTAAAAGCTGAAAATATTAAGCGTGAGTTTAAGACCGGATCAGATAAAACTCTAGAAGTACTAAAAGGAATTTCACTTGAAATTTTTGAGGGAGAGATTGCAATGATTATTGGAGCTTCAGGCGCCGGGAAAAGCACTCTCCTCCACATCATGGGAGCGCTGGATAGACCCGATGCGGGAAATATCTCAATCGATGGAAACGATCTTTTCAAAATGAAAGATCAAGACCTGGCTAAGTTCCGAAATAAAAACATTGGATTCGTTTTTCAATTCCATCATTTATTGCCGGAATTCACCGCACTTGAAAATGTTTCCATTCCTCAAATGATCGACGGAAAAACGCTCTCACAAACTGAAAATAAATCGAAAGAACTTTTGGGATTAGTTGGATTAAGCGATCGCCTTGAACACAAGCCCTCAGCACTATCCGGAGGTGAACAGCAGCGTGTCGCTGTGGCAAGAGCATTGGTAAACAATCCAAAAATTATTTTTGCAGACGAACCGTCAGGGAATCTTGATACACAAAACAGTGATGCACTCCATCAATTGATAAACAGGTTAAACAAGGAATTCAATCAAACATTTGTTATCGTGACACACAACAATGAATTAATGAAACTCGCAAACAGAGTTTTTGAAATTAGAGATGGAAAGATATGTGGATTAAATAGCTAAGCGTTAAATTAAATTATGATTTCTCAATCTTTTGGGAAAAATGATAAAGTTGTTTTAAAAAGAAGAATTCTATACGCCTTTTTAATATCAACCATTTTATTTGGATTCGGTTTTTCGATTAATTTTTATTATGGAAGAATTGGTTACCTACCTATCAATCAAGCAATTATTTTCGATGGTGGCTGGAGAATATTATCGGGACAAATTCCATATATAGATTTCACAACTCCAAACGGTTTAACACCAATATATTTACAAGCTCTAATTTTTAAATTGTTCGATGTTAATTGGTTTTCCTACCTACTTCATTCATCTATAATCAATGGGCTTTTTTGCGTACTTATTTTTCATTTCTTGAAATTGCTCCATCTCCCAAGCATTTATTCATTCTTTTATGCGTTGATAAGCGGCGTTCTATTATATCCACCAAGTGGCACACCATATATGGATCAACATGCTTTCTTTTTTAGTCTTCTATTTTCTTTTATAGTTATTAAACTGTGTATTAATGAGATCAATAAAATAAATTTTTGGCTCTGGTTTTTCATACCTGTTCTTTTTCTGTTCCCCTACTTTTCTAAGCAGATCCCCTCTTTACTTCTTATCCCCCTCATTATTATATATATAAATTATAAGCAAAAAGATCACATACAATTCATATTTAAACCTATCGTGCTTAGTCTTGTATTTATTGTAATTGTGTTTATTTTAATTTTTATATACTATAAAATTGATATCTATTCAGTCTATCTTTATTCGATAAAATTTCCCATAGAGCTTGGAGTTGAAAGAGTAATTTATCTCTTTAAGCGAAAACGTGTGATTGATTTTTTTAATATATGGAATGAGTTCCATCTTAACCGCTATTTCATAGCAACCTTTACGGTAATCATTTTTATTCTATCTATATCGGCAGTTTTATTTTGGGTGATACTTAAGAAAAAATTCTACTTAATAATAATATTTGCTATAACAGTTTCTGGATTGATTTCTATTTTTATATGGAATGTGTTTACTTTTTTAATTGCACAGATTTTTATTTCAACATTCTTTTACTTCTATTATTCAAAAAAATTAAACAATGCTGCCACCGCTAAGTTTATGCTTAGAAGTATTTTACCAGAAGTATTATTTTTGGAAGGATTGCTTGTTATCTGTTTGATTTTTACGGCATTTACTTTCAATTATCCGGAAAATGGGATCCCATATATCTTTTTTTGCTTAGGGGGCATTCATGCTTTGCATATTAAATTTAAGTCTGAAAATAAAAATTACGCCAATGCGAAGATTTTTCGATCAATTAATTTGAATTTATTCATCACCTTCATTCTTTTGTCTGTAGCAATATTCGATGCTTTTAACTTCAACGAGCGTATAAACGAGACAAGAATTATTCAGCGGCCCTCAACTTTGCCTTCATCATTTCTAACGAACAGAAATTCCCTCCCGAAGAATCTTTCATATTTAATCTGGGCCGTTGACGGTTTCTATAATTATTCAGAGTCTGACTTTAACAACCTAGCGAACTTTTTAGAATTACAAAACGAAAATTTCTTCGTCTATGGTGACAACTCCATTTTGTACGGAATAGCAAAAAAAATCTCGATTAATCCGGCTCTTTGGTTTCATCCCGGACTTACATTTCCTAAATTCGGAACATCTGAGTTTATTGCTTTCGAGTCTCAGTTGATAAAAAATATTAAAGTTAATAAGGTGAGGTTTGTTGTTATTGAAGGTGAGAGGACTTGGATGAAGACGAGACTTACCGATTTCCCTCAACTTTTTAATCTTATATCTAGTGAGAAGATAAATGAATTTCGTTTCGGGCACATTAAGGTCATTGAACTGAGAAATTAGTTGCTCAATGATCTTTTATCTCATCCATCAAAAACTGAATAAGCAATCTCACACCATAACCCGTCATCGTTTTAGAAGTGTACGAAATATTTTCTTCGGCAAATGCGGGACCGGCAATATCCAAATGCGCCCACTTATATTTTTTATCTACAAACTTTTCAAGAAAACATGCAGCCGTGATTGCACCGCCCCATTTTCCCCCAACGTTTTTGACATCTGCAAAATCGCTTTTGATCAAATTATGATAATCTTCCCACAAAGGTAATCTCCATGTTCGTTCACCAGTTAAGTTGGATGCTCTTACAAGATTTCGTGCGAGTTCATCTTCATGGGTAAACAGCCCGGACGCAAATTGACCAAGTGCAACAACGCACGCACCTGTAAGAGTCGCAAGGTCGATGACGACTTTTGGCTTGTAACGCACTGCATATTCTAAAGCATCCGCAAGAATCAGTCTTCCTTCCGCATCGGTATTGTCGATCTCAATTGATTTACCGGAAGCAGTTCGAATTATATCTCCAGGTCTCATCGAACTTCCCGAAGGCATATTTTCAGCAGCGGGGACTAAACCTATCAGATTGACTTTTAATTTCAATTCAGCGGCGGTCAATAAAACTGCGATTGTTGTAGCCGCACCGGACATATCCCCTTTCATTTCCCACATATCTGCTGCGGGTTTGATACTGATTCCTCCTGAATCAAAAGTGATTCCCTTACCAACGATTACGTATGGAGATTTCTTTTTGTCCATCCCAAAATATTCCATAATAATGAATCGAGGTTTTCGCTCGCTTCCCTTCCCGACAGCTTCGAGTCCTCCCATTTTTCTTTTTCGAATCTCATCAAAGCCAAGAACTCTGACTTTAATTTTTGGATTTCGCTTACCCAATGATTTCACTTTCGATGCTAACGCTTCAGGATAAAGATCGGAGCCGGGTGTATTCTGAAGATCACGGGCGAGAAAAACGTGTTTTGTTATCTTATTTGTAAGCAAGATAATTTTATTTATTTCTGCAGCTTTTAATGCTGGATAGAAAATGCTGATGCCTGGAACCGTTCGCTCGTTTTTGCTGAGATAGGTAGTGTATTTATAGCTTCCAAGCGAAAGACCTTCAAGAATGCTCTGAAGAAAATATTCGCTGCCTGCTTGCTCCTGACAAGGGCGGGATTCAGCAGGCAAACTTGTGAAATTTTTATGAATTGAATCTGCATCTAATTTGGGAATACTTACAATCACATCTTTTAATTTTAAGGAGATTATCTTTTTGATCGCACTTGCTGACGAGCGTCGAAAAGTATCCGAATTTAATTTCTCTTTTTTATCACACTTTTGCAGAAGCACCAGCGAACCATCATCGAGATAAAATAAATTCTGGCTCTCGTTATTTTTCGATATGGACTTTTTAATGCGTCCGGGTACATTAATTTCTAAGAGCTCCTCTACCTCACTGAAAGTTTTTATCACTTCCTTCTCATCCGAAAAGGAAAAGAACAAAAACGACTCGGAGAATTTTGTTGGTATAGAATTAATGGATTTAAACTTTAACATTTGTTCCCCTTTTTTCAAATTCGATTAAATCTTTTTCGGCTTGTTCCAGAAGTATCGTAATCACCTCATCCAACTTTTTGTCATAGAATCTAATACCGGCAGCGTTGATATGCCCGCCTCCGCCGAATTTTTCGGCAAGCTGACTGACTGCAAATGTATCTTTGCTCCTCAGACTTGCTTTTATTCCATCTTTCAGCTCAAAAAACAAAATCCCAATCTGTGCCGACTTAATGCTGAGGCAAAAATTCACAAATCCATCAACATCTTCTTCGTTCGCTTCTGATTCTTTCAACATTTCGCGGGTGATGATCACATAAGCGATTTTACCTTCAAATGCCGTGCGAATGTTTGAAATTCCGTTTCCAAGCAATTTTAATTTTGCAATTGAGAGTTCATTGTAAATCTTATTGAAAATTTCAGTTGGATTAGTCCCCTTCTCCAGCAGCTCTGCAATGATTCGGTGAACACGTGGTGAAGTTCTTTCAAATCGGAACGAACCGGTATCCGTCATGATCGCAGCATAAAGTGCATCTGCAATTCTTTTATCGATTAAGTTTCTGTCGTAGCGTTTGATCAATTCATATACAATTTCACCGCTTGCAGAATATTCCGTATCACAGAAGAATTCATCCACAAAATTTTTCGGGTTTGTGTGATGGTCAATGCAAATTTTGTATGCTTTACTTTTACTGAAAACTTCAACCATCGATTTGATACGAGTGATTTCATTGAAGTCAACAGCGATAAGAACGTCCGCATTCAAAATCACATCGTCCAGCTTTTTATCATATTGATGGATTAAATCATCTTCATCAAGAAATTGATAATTGCCGGGGGTTGGACTGTGATTTATTAGGTGTACATTCTTTTCCAATCTCTTCAGAAAATAGGCAAGAGCAAGCTGACTTCCCAGAGCATCACCATCGGGATTTATGTGCGTTGTAATAACAAACTTTTTATTACTATCAACTATATATTTAAAACTTTTAAAGTTTATCATATTTAACAGAATTTATGCAAAGTTATGTAGAACTCTGCAAGAATCTTAAATTCTAAATCCGAATTTCTAA
>JAHJVF010000197.1 GCA_018828505.1 Bacteroidota bacterium
CCCTGAATACTCTTTTATTTCAGGAATAACTTTTTGAGCTTCAATGAAAAACCATTCTCTCAAAAAAATGTTTGCTTCATTTTTCAAATTTTCCGAAAGTTCAGTTTTTACCTTATTGTTCTCCTCTATGAAATAATATGTGAAAAGTTCAGCTGTCCTTAGATCAAATAAATATAAGAATAATTCGCCTCCACCCGAACCTATGAATGACGAACGGCTGTTATAAAATAAAAATGATTTATCAATATCATAAAATTCTTTAAGTCCAAAATCCGAAGTTTCTTTAATTCCATCCAAAAAGTGTGTACTGAATTTTACCTCGGCAAGATCGTCCTTAAATTCAACAAGAGCGAATTTTACGCCATAAGTAGTTTTGTTTTTAATCTCAGTCGAAATTACAGCTAATGATTTCTCGCTGGAATCGGTATAATAATTTAACGAAGCATAAAACACATCTTCACCTAATAGCGACGATGCTTCTTCAAGAAGAGAATTTCCTTCGAGTTTTTCAAATCTAGATTCAAGCTCTCCGCCGGAAATCAATTTAGCAGGATCTTCTTTTTCGGTTTTACACGCGGGAAAAGAAAAGATCAATAAACTAATAAATAATAACTTCTGTCCCGATAGGACATGCATTGTAAAGCTCCTCTATTTCTCTATTATTCACGGCAATACTGCCGTTCGTCCAATTCAAGATAAAAGGTAAATTCCGAAGTATCAGATCAAACTTACCATTTCCATGAATTTTTATATTTCCTCCCAGTCTTGTATCCATAGGGGGAATAGTTTTTTTTTCAATTGCACTTTCTATTACAAAAAATTCTTTATTTGAAATTAAATTTTGTCTCAAACCAATTTCCGCATCATGTTTCGAAGGGTAACTTAATACCAAGGTTTTCCCAAGCCCCGTGGTAATTTTTTTATCGCAAATATAATAATTACCTTTCGGAGTGTATCTGTCCTCGCTGCTTTTCTTTTGATTTTTTGGATTCCCCCCTAAAACAACATCATAAGTTTTTACTAAAATCGTATCTACATAAAGATGAAGCTTATAATCAATTTTATTGATAACAAGTTTTGGTTGAAAAGCACCAATGATTTTTTTTTCTGCTAGAACATCATCTAATTCTACCTCGCGCCAATTTGAGATAATACCAAAAATGAACATTCCAAATACAAAAATGACTATTCCACCTAAATAATAAATTGCATTTCGAAACATTATATTCGACTATTTCTTTTGGGTTTTATGCTCGGCAACGACAACACTTTCAATTCCGCCGCGAGTATTAAATTCACCGGTAACTTTCAAATATCGCGGCTTCATTAATTTGACAAGATCTTCACAAATAAAATTAACCACACTCTCATAGAAAATTCCATCATTACGAAATGAATTCAAATAAAGCTTTAGAGATTTAAGTTCAACACACTTTTTATTGGGAATATATTCAATTATTATTTGTGCAAAATCGGGCTGACCAGTTTTAGGACATACTGAAGTAAACTCCCGGGCATAATGCGTTACTGTATAATCCCGATGCGGATATTGATTATCAAACGTTTCGAGAATTTTTATTTTATTTTTCATAAATAATTTGGTTGGGTTTTATATGGGATTGGATCAACCACACCTGCCTGTTGAAAACCCCGCAAACGAAGAGCACAGCTATCACACACTCCGCATGCGGTCTCTTCATTTTTATAACATGACCAGGTCAAATGAAATGGTGAATTTAACTCGATTCCTTTTTTAATTATTTCATATTTCTTCATTGATATTAAAGGTGTTTCTATTTTGATTTCAGTGCTAGGCTTTGTTCCGACTTTAATCAACTCATTAAATTTTTCGTAGAATATTTTTCTGCAGTCGGGATAACCTGATGCGTCTTCTTCAACAGCACCAATAAAAATTTTTTTTGCTCCAATTGTTTCCGCCCAGCTCACTGCCATAGAAAGAATATTCGCATTTCTGAATGGAACATAAGAAGAAGGGATTTCTTTGGATTTCAGATCTGCTTCAGTAACTACCATCTTAAGGTCAGTCAGCGATGAATTCCCAATTCTTCGGAATAAATCTGTGTCAAGAATCAATTTGATCTTTGCATTGAAATACTCGGCGAGATCGTTAAATGCTTTCAATTCACGATTTTCTGTACGCTGTCCGTAGTTAAGATGGAGCATCGCGAGTTCATATTTTTGCGAAGCAATCGAGGCAGTTACACAGCTATCCATTCCACCGCTTGCGAGTACGACAGCAAATTTTTTTGTTAAGTTCTGACTCATAAAATCTTTAACAAATTATAAAAAATGGTATGAAAAAGAAACTCGATTAGGTCAGCTTAATTCAACGGAATGTTCAGCAAAAGAATCGAAAGTTTCGAAAACCCTAACAGTAAGTTTATTGATATTCTTTGGTAGTATCGATTTGATGATTTTGTCACTTAAATATTTAGAAATATTTTCTGCAGTTGAAGGATAATCAATTAAAACTATTTGACTCTGGAGTTTCTTCAATGCTTCTATCAAATCTAAATCAGCTTTATCGCATAGAAATGAATGGTCAAGTTCATCAATGATGGGATTTACAATTTTATTTACGTCATAAAAATCTATAACCATTCCGTTTTCATCTATATCTCCCTCTAACTCAATGAGAGCTTTATAAGAATGCCCGTGCAGATGCCTGCATCTTTCATTGTGGAATGGTAAACGATGTCCCATTTCCCATCTAAATTCTTTTGCAACTTTCATAATTTATCAACTAACTAAATTTATAGTTATTCCTACTTCTAATTTTACATTTTGCATCCGTCAACTGACGGACATTTTGCAATACATCAGTACCCCCGACAGGACTCGAACCTGTGCACCCGGCTCCGGAGGCCGGAGCTCTATCCAGCTGAGCTACGGAGGCAAAACGGATGGAAAATGGTTGATGGTATATGGATAATGTATTTTAAAAAATTTCCTTCCATTTAA
>JAHJVF010000198.1 GCA_018828505.1 Bacteroidota bacterium
TGTTTATTTTTAAATCATTACAAACGAAACCTAAAAAAGAAACATCACCTTTTAGATGAGAAGAATATTCCCATAATATTGTGGATAATAATTTCACCCTTTCTGGGTTTTACCTTCTCTTATCACAATTTTCTATAATCCTTACACCCCTACGGGGTTATTTGATCAGCGAATTAAAACTAAAATCCCGAAGGGATGGTATGATTATAGCGAAACAATACCCCGTCGGTAAAATCCCGAAGGGATGATATTATTTTTTCGTATTGATAGTAAAAATAACAAACCCTAAGAATTTTACATGTCTACCGACAGGTAGATAGGATTTCGGTTTAGAAATTTAGGTTATAGTAGTAATTTATAAAGAGATTGATAAAATGGATGGTTTTGTGAACACAGCTTTTATGACTAAACGAAAAAAACAGATTGAAAGGAGAACAAAGATATGGCCAATTTAGAAGTTGAAAAAATTGTAAATCTCGTCCCCCAAATACTAAATATCCCCTATCAGCGCATCTGGACAAGTTATGATTCTGAGGCGGATGTCCTGTATCTAAACTTTAAGAGGCCAAGTCATGCAGATGATAGCGAGCTTACCAAAGATGATATTATTATCAGATATGAAAATGGTGAAGTGATCGGAATTACGATCTTAAATGCGAGTAAAAAGGGTTTGGAACATAGCAATTAAGTTCAATTAGCTTCCCTTCTTGAAATAAGTAACATCATTTGTGAATTTAAAGCCCATAAAAATTTCTACACATTTAGAGTGAAAACTATTAAGGAGCGGCGGTCAATTGAATATTCTCAAGGTTCTTCACAACTTTTTCGAAAAATAGTTTCCACCTTTGAGGATCAGAATTATAATATTCCAGAGTTTCATCTACTCTTAACCTGTCAACACTATAAGCTTTATAAATTTTTTCCCGTTCTGCAATAAACGATTTTGAATCTCCTCTATATTTCTCTTTCGAAATTAACAGTTCCGAATATATCTGTACAAACGTTTCTTCATCAATTATTTTTGAGGAGTTACAACTCACAATAAGTACAACTAAAAGTAATATAAGTGGAATATAATATTTCATCAGGTCTACAGCTTTTTACTTGCGTCGAATAAAATTTGTTTTTCTTTTTCGGTGAGATTCTGATAACCGCTTTTACTTATTTTATCGAGTATTTTATCGATTTCCTCCTGATTGATAGTCCCCGTTTTTTCATTGATATCGTAATACTGAACATCGCTTACTTCTTTTTGTGGTTTGTTAAACCCAAATCTATTCTTATCTAACTTTTTGAATTTATTTATATAATCAGTTACCGATAAAGAAGATCGTTTATCTATCAAATAAAAAATTACTCCAATAACCGCACCACCAATGTGAGCTAAATGGGCTGTGAAGGATTTATCGCCAACACTGAAAAATTCAATCAGTATCATAAATCCAATTAAATATTTGGCTGGAATTGGGATGAAGAAATAAAGGTAAATTGGTCGATTCGGAAACATAAGTGCAAATGCCATCAAAACTCCATACACCCCTCCTGAAGCACCAACCGTTGGCCCGACACTGAGATTAAAAGGAGATAAACCCAACAAACTTGTTATACCGACCACATCCAAAAGACTATAAAATAAGGGCAAAATAATTGGGCCAAATAGCTGTGTTAAACCTGCGCCGATACCGCATGTCAAATAATAAATTAAAAATTTCTTTGAACCCCATGCGTTTTCCAGTTCCATTCCGAACATCCAGAGGTAAAGCATGTTGAAAAGAATGTGAGTAAAACTGGCGTGCATGAATTGAAACGAGATCAACTGCCAGGGCAGAAATCCGTATCCTAACGGTATCAAAGCAAAATATTCCGTCAGAATATTTGAAACACTTACCTGTTGTCCGAAGCTGTCGGTAAAAGTAAATCCTTGTAGAAAGATTTGAACTAAAAACACAGCACCGTTAATTATCAAAAGATTTTTAATAACAGGCGGAAAAAAACTGAATCCTCCAAAAAAACTTGGCCTGTAATTTTTATCTCCGTAAGCCATTTTATCCTTAATACTTGTTCATACTATAATTCGAAATTCAAAATAATGAAATTATGATAAAAAGAAGTGATTAAAATTAAACACAGAAGCCAATTGGGTTAGGGCTATTAACGGGGTGTAATTGGTGGGATTGGGTTTTATGGCTTCTGTGTTTTTCAATTTGGCAAAATTTAACAAATCATTTTTTATGATTCAATCATTTAATTTTCAGTGAGTGCTGCAACTCCGGGAAGAATTTTCCCTTCGAGAAATTCAAGCGAAGCACCGCCGCCTGTTGAAACATGCGAAACTTTATCATCAAGTCCGGCTTTTGAAATTGCCGCTGCTGAATCTCCTCCGCCAACTATCGTAATGACTCCTTTCTCCGTTGCTTCAGCTAAGACTTTTGAGATTGCATTCGTACCGGTTGCAAAATTATCCATTTCGAATACGCCCATTGGCCCGTTCCATACGATAGTTTTTGAATTTTTAATCACTTCGGAAAAGAGTTCAATTGTTTTTGGGCCGATATCAAGTCCCTGCCAATCCGGTTTGATAGAATTGATATCTACAACTTCAGTATTGGCATTATTGTCGAAAGCATCTGCAATCACTGTATCGACTGGAAAAAATAATTTTAGATTTTTTGATTTTGCTTCGTCTAAAATCTCTTTTGCCATTTGAATTCTGTCTTCTTCAAGGAGAGATTTTCCAATTTCAAGTCCCTGTGCCTTGAAAAAAGTAAAAGCCATTCCTCCACCGATGATGAGATTATCAACTTTGTTCATTAAGTTTTTAATCACATCGATCTTTCCGGAGATCTTTGCACCGCCAAGAATTGCAGTGTAAGGTCTTTCTGGATTACCGACAGCTTTTGAAAGGAAATCAATCTCTTTCTGCATCAAATAACCGGAGGCATTCTGCTTGAAATATTTTGTAACTCCTTCAGTTGATGCATGTGCTCGGTGCGCACTACCGAATGCATCGTTCACGTAAACGTCACCGAGAGAAGCTAATTGTTTGGCAAAATTCTCGTCGTTCGCTTCTTCTTCTGCATGGAAGCGTAAATTTTCAAGAAGAATTACGTCTCCTTCTTTCATTTCATTTACGATTTGTTCTGCTTTATTGCCAATGCAGTCGGGAGCAAGTTTAACCTCTTTGCCAAGAATTTCGCTCAATCTTACGGCTGCAGGTTTTAGACTGTATTTCGGATTCGGTTTGCCCTTTGGTCTTCCGAGATGGCTCATGAGAATTGCCTTGCCGCCATCATTGATGATTTTTTTGATAGTTGGAAGTGATGCACGAATACGCGTGTCGTCTGTAACGTTTTGATGTTCATCTAATGGTACGTTGAAGTCAACTCTGACTAAGACTCTTTTCCCTTTAAGCTGTAATTGATCTATTGAAAGCTTGTTCATTTTATTCCCTAAAATATGTTCATTTACTGCTTTACAAATTTAAGAAAAAATTGGTTGGGTTTATGGTGAAAGAACGGCTTGTTGATATTAAATCCAATTGCAGCGCTTCAAGAGAGCTCAGAATTATTCAACTATGGTTGTCTTAGATTTTTCTGTTGCTTTTTATATTATAAGTTTTTATCGTGGCATCAGATTATTCAGCTAAATATAATCGTTTCTCCTTTAGCAGATCCCGGGTTTAGCTTTATTGAAGTTTATAAAAGAATTTTTAGGCAGGTCGCAAAGGTGAGTTGGACTTCAAAATATTTTAATAAAGCCACAGAAA
>JAHJVF010000199.1 GCA_018828505.1 Bacteroidota bacterium
AAACCCCAGCAAGTACTGCTCGGAAATTCTACCCACGTCCTACCTGCCCGCCTAATCGTATCTCGTGAGGCAGGCGGGAAGGACGTGACTATAACCCCGACCTTTAGGTCGGGGATAAAAATTCCATCAGGACTTCGCAAGGGCTTTAGCCCTTTCCACGAAATGGTCAACCTGAATCCGATTAAATAATTTTTGAGGAATAATTAAATAAAATGATATATAAATTATCTTTTATCATACTTTGTGCCCTTATTCTTATCAATTGCAAAACAGAAACTCCACCGAGTGTGGAAGCCGAAAAAGAGGAAGTCCGTCAATTCTTTAAAGAATGGGTAGGGTTCATCAATTCCCGCTCACTCGAAAAGTTCGATGAGTTTTGGGTGGAAAATCCCGACGCATCTCTCATAGTCCCTGAAAAACGTGAAGCGATTATCTCTTACAATAATATTAAACAATATTATTCGGAGAAGATCGCAGAATTCGATTCTCTTGAATATAATTTGTGGGACCCCACAATTTGGGTCTCCCCAACAAAAAGTGAAGCTCAGGTAAATTTCATGGCGAAAAGAAAAATTATCTTTAAGAATGGCTTCATTATTGAATTTGATCCAGTTCGTTCATCGGCTTTGCTTTTGAAGTTTGGAGGTAAGTGGAAAGTTTTGAACTTGCATGAATCAACTCAAGCTAAATGAGGGCAGTTACAATTGTCTCCGGTTTAGTGCAGGGAGTTGGTTACAGGTATTTTATTTACAGGCATGCTGTTCAACTCGGTTTGGTTGGAACTGTCAAAAATCTTTTTGATGGTTCGGTAGAGATTGTTGCAGAAGGTGAAAAAGGATCAATCAATGCATTAATCGACGAGGCAAAGATTGGTCCGCGTTCGGCTCATGTTAAGAACATAAAAGTAGCTTGGGAAGAACCGTCAAATGAATTTCATGAATTTAAAATTTCAGGTTGGTAAATGATTAAAATTGGTTTTGGCTACGATGTCCATAAATTCGCACCTGAGAGAAAACTCGTTTTAGGTGGGGTTGAAATTCCTTTTACTCAGGGATTGGAAGGGCATTCCGATGCGGATGTTCTTCTACATGCGATTTGCGATGCGCTTCTCGGTGCTGCCGCACTCGGAGATATCGGAACGCATTTTCCAAATACCGATTCACAATTTAAAAACATTGAAAGTACCAAGCTTCTTGCAAATGTGTTAGAATTAATTAAAAAAAATAATTACAAGATCAACAATATTGATTCAACAGTTTGTCTTGAAGAACCTAAACTCTTACCTCACATCGATAGTATGAGGGAAAAGATTTCAGTAATACTTGGAATTGAAAAATCATGCATTTCAATAAAAGCCACAACGAATGAAAAAATGGGATTCGTTGGACGGGGTGAAGGCATTGCCGCATTTGCCGTTGCGTTACTGGAAGAAAGAAAAGCATGATCGAAGAAATTGTTCATCTTGTTTCGACGATAAATCCTCTCTGGCTATATCTGCTGGTATTTTTTATTGCTTATATAGAAAATTTATTTCCTCCTTTTCCGAGTGACGTAGTAGTTGCTTTTGCTGGTTCAGTGTCGGCGATCGGTCCTGTATCTTTACCACTTTTAATTATCATGGCTGTAAGCGGAAGTACAACTGGATTCATTACAATGTATTTTATCGGGAAGCTTGCCGGTAATAAAATTCTTGAAACCGGAAAAATAAAATTCATTTCGGTGAAAGCTGTTTTAACCGTCGAGGAGTGGTTCCGCAAATATGGATACTCGCTGATAATTGCAAATCGATTCCTTGCCGGTACACGAGCTATCATTTCGTTTTTCGCCGGTATGAGTGAACTCGATTTAAAGAAAACAATTATACTTTCAGCCATAAGCTCATTTATCTGGAATATGATTTTGATATATCTTGGTTATGCTGTCGGGCATAACATTGAACGGATTGGAGAATATCTTGCGACTTATAATAAGCTTGTGTTATCGATTATAGCCGGAGTTGTGATTATTTTCTTTGTCAGATATATTTACAGAAAATTTCGAAAAGATTAGTTTGATTTCTTTTAATTTTATTTATTGGAGAAAGTCTCTTTGAAAAACAGATCTGATTTTGTGAAGAATTTAATTCTTTCTATCTCATTCGGGCTTTTGCTCTGGCTCGCATTTCCTCCATTCAAAACAGGGTTCTTTGCCTACATTGGATTGGTTCCCCTTCTCATTCTGCTTGATAGATTGAAAAATTACCTTCAAGTTTTAAGATATTCATATCTTGGATTGGTGATTTTTCACGCGCTGACGATTTATTGGATCGGTGGGTGGGGGGCTAAGACAGATATATTTATGGAGCTTGGTTCTATCGCATTGATCCTGATTCATCCGGTTTTTTATTGGATACCGATCTCGGTTTATTTTTTCATAAAGAAATATTATCGAGGTAAAGTAGCTCTCTTTGCTTTCCCGTTTTTATGGAATGCAATTGAATATTTCCGTTCTGTTGAAGAGACTGCTTTTCCATGGCTGACGCTTGGCAACACCCAATCTTATTATTTGCCGATAATCCAAATTACTTCATTCATTGGTATCTATGGTTTATCTTTTTTGATAGTCGTATTCAATGTACTGATTTTCATTGCGTACAAAAATTATCGTTATATGAGTCTTCGATTTGCACTGAATAAAATTGCCATAGTCATAATAATATTATTAGTGATTTTTATTTATGGCAAAGTGGTTATTAACGATATCGATCCGCCGGGTAATCAATTGAAAGTCGGCATGGTTCAACCTGATTTCGATCCGTGGGATAAATGGGAGGAAGGAGATATTAATTCTCAGCTTAGTGTTTATCTGTCGCTCTCTGATAGTGCAGTCAACGAAGGGGCTGAACTTGTCGTTTGGCCTGAAACTGCTTTACCTGTTTATCTTGTAAGTGGGAAATATCCTGAAGAAGTTGCACGTATAAGAAAATTTGTTGTCGAGAAAAAAGTTCATATCCTAACCGGGTTGCCGCTGGTTCATTTTTATTTCTCCAAAGAAGAAGCGAAGAAGGAGAGCCGACTATCTCGAGATTCAGCTTACTACTATGACTCTTATAACGGTGCGGTTCTTTTCTCTCCGAATGAAGATAATTTGCAAAAATACGGTAAGAGAAAATTAGTCCCATTTGCAGAGCGCTCACCCTATCTGCATTACTTACCATTTCTTGGCGATTGGATAAAGTGGGGAGTGGGGATCAGCAATTGGAGTGTTTGGGATAAACAAACCGTATTCGGATTTAAAGATTCTAATGGTGATTCGGTAAAATTTTCTGTCGGTGTTTGTTATGAATCGATCTTTCCGGCTTTCAATGCGGACTTTGTGAAAAATGGTGCTCAGTTTCTTGTTGTGATTACGAACGACAGCTGGTATGGTGAATTATCCGGACCTTATCAGCATAAGCAATTCGCAGTCTTCCGTGCAATTGAAAATCGACGCTGGATTGTTCGTGCTGCAAATGGAGGAATATCGTGTTTGATCGATCCTATCGGTGTTACTACTGAAGAAACCAAACTTTATACCAGAAGATTTTTAGTCGGTGATATTTATCTTAGAAGTGAAACAACTTTTTATACTCAATATCAAGACCTCATTAGTTATGTTTCGGTATTAGTTAGTATTTTAATTTTTGTGATGACATTCATAAGAAAAATTAGGATGAAAA
>JAHJVF010000200.1 GCA_018828505.1 Bacteroidota bacterium
TTCAACAATCAAAACCATTGGTTCTGCTGCTGCTAATTTTTCCCTTTGATCAAATTCAATTTCTTTGATCTCTTCATCTGCGGCACTTGTCTCTTCAACAATAGGGAAAGTAATCGTAAACGTTGAACCTCGCCCAACCTCGCTATCAACTTTCAGGTCTCCGTTCATCAGTTTAACGAGTTTATAGGAAATCGCTAACCCAAGCCCAGCGCCTTCATAATTTCTATTGTAACCTTCGTCAGCCTGTCTGAAAAACTCAAATAAGTGCGGCTTAAATTCCGGAGGGATACCAATTCCAGTATCTTTAACAAAGATATGCACATTATTTCCGGATGTTTTTGCCGAGATAGTGATCTTTCCTTTTATCGTGAACTTAATTGCGTTTGTTAACAGATTCGAAAGAATTTGATTAAATCTATTATCATCAACACGAACGAATACATCTTCAATTCTTTGGTAATCATCAACAATCTTTAATCCCTTGGCTTTTGATGTAAGCTCAAATTCTGAAGTAATATTAGTAAGAAGTTTATGAAGATTCTGCGTTGAAAGTGTCAACTTCATTTCATTCGATTCTATTCTTGATACATCAATAATATCATTGATCAAGGTCATCAATCTCTTGCTGTTTCGGTTGATCATATCAAAGAAGTGATCCTTCTCGGGAAAGACATCTTTATCGACAGCATTTTTTATTATATCAAGAAATCCTAAAATCACATTAAGCGGCGTTCTTACTTCGTGAGACATCATACTCAGGAAGTTGCTTTTTATCCTATCTGATTCCTCTGCTTTAAATCGAGCACGCTTAAATTCTTCCTCGACTTTAATTCTCTCAGTAACGTCTTTCTTAACAGCAACGAATGAGATAATTGCATTCTTTTCATTTCTGATAGGTGAGATTATCATCTCTTCGGTATAATGCTGTCCATTCTTTTTCTTATTCACAAGTATCCCATGCCACGAATTTCCTGAAAGTATAGTGTCCCAAAGATCTTTATAAAATTCCTCGGGCTGATGATTGGATTTAAGAATACTTGGAGTTTTACCTACAGCCTCATCAAATGAATATCCTGTGATCTTTTCGAAAGCAGGATTGACATATTCAATAATTCCTTTTGTATTCGTAACCATCATTATTTCAGCAGTATTTTGAACTGCACTCGTAAGCTTTTTCATTTGTTCGAGGGATTTTCTCTTCTCCGTAACATCCCTGATGATAACCTGAATTAGAGGTTCTCCCTTTATAGTTACAGTATTTAAGCTCAATTCCGAATCAAAACTTCCCGAGTGTCTCCTATTAAACTGCCAATCGAAGAGGACCGGCTGTCCGCGGAGTGCTTTTTGAATCTTCTCAGGGAATGATTCTCTGGAATTTATGCCGTCAGGTTGAGTCGCAACAGATAGGTCAACGATCTTCTTATTCAGAATGGCATCTTTTTTTAGGTTGAAGAGTTCCAGAGATTTATTGTTACAATCGATTATTTCATCTCCGCGAAGAATCAATATCGCGTCGTGCGCTTGTTCGAATAGTGAGTGGAATTTTCTCTCCGATTCTTTAAGATCATTCTCAACTCTTTTACGGTCTTCAATATTTCTATAAATTCCAACGAAGAAAATCTCACCATCAATTGCAATGATCTTTGCCGATATTTCAACATGGAACCTCGTACCATTCTTGTGCTGATGAATGGTTTCGTAAACAAGTCCCCCGCTGCGTTTAATATTTTCCATGACAGCCGGCAATTCGTCACGCACTTCAGGACTGCGTAAAAGAATCACAGGCATATTTTTCAATTCCTGGTGAGTATAACCATACATTTCAACTGTTTTATCATTTGCCTCGGCGATCTGTCCATTCTTATTAATTAAGATGAAAGCATCATTCGCATATTTGCTAACGATTTGATATTTCTGTGAGAGCATTGCTTGTGTTTTTTGGACCTCAAGATCTTTCTTAAGAGTTTCGATCCCTTCTCGTTTCCATAAAACACTAAGTAGAACAATAATGAGAAATAAAATAAGTACAATACTGCCAGCGAGTAAATACAATATCTTATTCGCGTTCGCTAAAATTTCTACTTTATCGACTTTAACAACTAAATACCAATTCATCTGTGGAATGAATGTTGTGTAGGCAAGGACTTTCTCTCCACGATAGTCCAATCCTTCGAAAACGCCTTTTTGAGCAGTGGAGATTCGTTTTCCTGGAATTTGTTCTACACCTATTTTTGCTTTTAAACGTAATGCGGAATTCTGAACATATCTTAGATCGTTTAGATAAACTATTTCATCACCATCAATTCCAATTATCATCGACTCTGAGGTGCTTTTTTGATTGACCCAAGTGTTTAACAGCTTAAATAAATTCTCTCGCGGATTAATTAGAAATACAACATAACCAATAGGTCTTACCAACGCTTTGTCGGTACCGAAAACACCAACTATAAATTCCACATAAGGTACAAAGTATTCAGATTTCTCGTCATATAGTAAGTCCATCTCGGATATGTGCGAAGGGGTCTCCTGATCAACTTTATAGAGATCGTTTTTGGTTTTGGAGCGTAATGCATATTTAGTATTACCGAGGCCCAATATTTTATTCCCCGTACTATCGCATACAAATGCTCCGATGTATCTTTTTTCAGCAATTTCTAATCTAAGAAACTCAGCAGCGTAATTTTGATTTGTAACATTTTGTGGATCTTGAATCAGCGAACCAAATGTTCTGCGAAACAGCGAAGAAGATTGGAAGTTTTCTGCATTTTCTTTATAATCATTATACCAATTAATAACACTTGACTCTTCGGTACGCGCAACGGAGCTGAGATTTTTTATCTCTTCATCTACAATCCGTGTACTTTCAAAGTAGTAAAGAAAATATTCGAGCCCTAAAATTATTATCGTGAAAATAATAAAAATTATTTGAAGTGTATTTTTTGAAGTTGGTTCTGCTTGTTTTTTAGTCATGTTTCCTGAATTACATGCATTAAAGATTATCGGATTATATCCATTTAATGTTTAACAACGTCTTAAATTATGCAACTTTTTAGTGAATCGAAATAGAGAAAGTAAAATTTGTACCGACCCCCTTGGTACTCTCGACAGTAATGCTTCCATTCATGAGCTCTAAAAATCTTTTAGATAATGCTAAACCTAAACCATTTCCTTCATAAGGTCTCGAATAACCTATTTGTTCCTGGCTGAACGGTTCAAATATGTGGTCCAGATATTCCGGCGAGATTCCTATACCGGTATCTTTCACCGAACAGAAAAGAATTGTTTTTGGAGTATTTGCTTTAGTTGCAATTGAGATGCTCCCTTTACTTGTAAACTTGATCGCATTTTCAATCAGGTTGGTAAGAACATTATCAAGAGCTGTTTCGTCGGCAAGAACATTTTCACAACCTTGTTCGAAGGAGGTTATAATTTCAAATTTTTTCTTTTCAATCTCTTTTTGTTTCGACTTTAGAATTTTAGAAATACTTTCAACGATGTTGATCGGCTTCAATTTAACTGGATAACTACCGGAATCTATTTGCGAGATCTCCATAATCTGCGAAAGTGTTTTGAACAATTTTCCTATACCACGCTTAAATGTGTTCAGTAATTCAGATTCAGCCTCAGATAAATTACCTTTTGCAAATTCTGTGATCAATTCACTGAACCCGATGATTGAATTTAACGGAGTCCGAATTTCGTGGGACAGATTAGCAAGGAATGTGTTTTTTAATCGATTAGCTTCATCTGCTCTATCATTTGCAACTCTTACTTCTTCTCTTGCCAATTTAATATCACTTATATCATAATGAATTAGTGCAACTTTATCAATATTGCCAACTGAATCAAAAAGTGGGAGTATCAAAGTTTCCAGCCAAATTTGATAACCACGTCCCTTCTCCATTAAATGATCATAATAACCGCTCGAATAAACCGGTTTATTTGCAGTAAATGCCTCTTTTATGAGTTTCAATTTTCCAGAAGATTCTAACAGTCTATCATTAAAAACAATGTAGTCATCCAAGGCTTCTTTTTTAATTCCCCAAAGTTCTAAAAATTGATCGTTGTAATAATGAATTCTGCCATCAGAATTGAAAATAATAATTCCCAAAGGTGAATGGTTTAACAAACGCTGAAATAATACTTTTCGGTCAATTGCTTCATGTATTACGACTAATTTATTTCCAGCATCCAAATGATAAATTTTCCCTTTGAAAGGACTTGAATTCACATATTTCAGCGGAGAGAAGTAGACGATACCACTATGTTCGTCACTTTTAATGTCAAATAGTGAAATCAGATTTTTTGAAATGAGGTTCAGCTTGGATTCGGAGAAAAATTCAGCAGCGAATTTATTTAACTCAACGATAATGTTCTCTTTGTCAATTACGAAAACTAAATCGTTAGACCCATCAAAGAAATCATTAAAATTTTTATAAATGTCGAGTTCTGCTGTTTTCATAAATCGATAATTTAACCGACTATTATCGATGCAAAGTTATTATCTTTTCAATAATTAACCAAAGCTAAACTTTTGCGGATAAAAGGAATGTTAGTTTGTTGGGATGGAAAAATAAAATGTGGCTCCGCGGCTTATCTCAGATACGCAGGATATCTTGCCATTGTGATTGTCGATTATCTTCTTTGCCATTATTAGTCCATACCCTTTGCCATTTAATTTCTTATGGACTTTTGGAGCAAAAATATCCTTGGCAAGATCGTGAGAAATTCCCGGACCGTTATCGTTCAGTTTAATAACTATTTGATCATATTCATCGTCATTCAGCGTTGAGATTTTGATGGTCGCATCATCACGTTTCTCAACTGAATTATTTAATAAATTTACAAGAACTTGCTCAATCTGTTCGGCATCGTACTCAACAAGCGGGACTTTTTCAAAATTCAAGACGAAATCGACTTTCTTAAACTTGTTTAACTGTTTCAAGTATTGAACAACAGACCGAATCGTAATATTTAAATCTCTTAATTCTTTTTTTGATTCTAATCTTGTGCTCGAGATCAATGTCTGCGAGAAGCGTTGTATTTTTCTAACGCTTTCAGTTGCGACGTAGATCTTCTGAGCAAGTTCCTGTAAATCATCTGAATGTATAGGTACCCCGACAGGAATCTTCTGAATTTTTCTCAAAATACTATCGTTTTCAAGAAGTGCCAAATGAACTAAGTTTTGGACTTCATGTCCGATTTCAGTATTGAGTTCCTTCTTAAGAACAATCCTTTCGGATTTAATGAGACGCTCATGAAGAGATTGAACTTCATTGAACGCATCATTAAGCTCTTCATATAACTTAGCATTTCTGATTGCTATTGCCGCATGCCCGGCAAGTATTTCAAATATTTTTATTACTTCGTCTTTGTTTATTGCTTGTAATTTCTTGCTGTCGACATAAATCACACCGATCTTTTCATTATTAGCAATCAGTGGAGTGCACAAAATTGTTTGAAGTTCTAAATTCAAAATACTTTGTCTCGAGTGAAAACTTTGGTCGCCCAGTGCGTCCTCAACACAAATGGATTCACCATATTTAAATGAATCGTGAACAACGCTTCGGCTTATTTCGAACGCGGATTCAGGGACTGATTCCCCTTCGAGATTCATCCCGATCCGGTATTTCAACTCGTTATTGTTATCGAGCAGCAATAGGAAGCCCCTTTCGGCTTTTGCAATTTTGATCGCATTAATCATAACAAGATTGAGTACATCACTGAGAACGAGTGAATGATTGATCTTTTTAAGAATGTTTAAGATCATCTCAATATTCTCAAGTTTCAATGTCCTCTCCGAATCCCGTTCAACCCGGAGCGGGTGTGTCTTTTGCATCGATATGAAATCGTTATATCTCATTGTTATAATTTCAGTTTAACCTGCGATCTTATTTGTTACGATCTTTCTAGAATTACTTCTACCTTCGCAACATCTTCTTTTGCGCCGATAAGATTAAAGAATTTCTTAGCTAATTTTAAGTATTTTTTTGCTAGATCAGATTTTTTCCACTTGCGGTATAGTATTCCAATCTCGTAAGAAGTTTCTGCATAATTGAGAATGTTCTCGTTTTCTTCGTTGATTCGCAGACTTGTCAGGAAGTACGATTCTGCAATATCAAGATTGGAAGTATCTCTCTGAATAATGCCTTTTACTTTATATGTATCGGCTAAACTTAGTCTGTCCATTATTTTATAGAAGATCTGCATTGCTTTATTGCAAAATTCCATAGCTAATGCATAGTCTTCCATTTTCGCATAGACATCTCCCTTTGCTAAGTATGCCAATCCAACAGTAGGTAAATGGCTTGCACTAAAAGAATATTCCAAACTTCTGTCGAATTCAGTAATTGCTGAATCAAGTTCTCCTCGATTCTTAAACAACATTCCCATGTTATGGCGGATTTCTGCTAATCTTTTTAAGTCACTTAATGTTTCAAAAGCAGTTAATGACCTTTTGAAATGTGTAAAAGCTACGTCCCAGCTTCCTTGCACTGTTTCGATTATTCCAAGATTTGCCTCTACCATGCCAAGCCAAAGTGGATCTTTTGTTTTTGTAAATACTTTCAAGGCATCCTCATAATGCTTTCTTGCAAGCTTTATTTTACCTTGTTCCGCATAAATTGGACCGTACATATTTGATGTTCTTGCTAAACCCTTTTTATCATTTTTTTCTGTAAAAAGTTTCTTAGCTCTTGACAGATCAGATTCAGCCTGTTTCCAATTGGCTTGTCTCGAAAAAACCTCAGCACGTTTAAGATAAGATTGAGCGGTAAGTAAAGTGTATTTCGAATTCTTGCTGCTTTCGAAAAGCAATGTATCGAACACCTCCTTAGCAAATACCATCTCACCGGCGCTTATACACAATTCTCCAACTTCTTCAAGATAGCTCAGATAATCTACCTCACGCAAATGTTTATCTGCGTAGCTGATTAGATTATCAAAGTAGGTAAGAATTCTAACTTGTGGAGTTTGATCAATTAGATCTTCTTTTAGATCTTCTTTGACCTTATTACTTTTTTTATTAACTAATTCATTCTCATATTTTTCGGCATGACTTAATATTTCTCTAAGCTCCTCAATTGCTTCTTCCCCGCAATACCTCATTGATATTTCGAAGATCGCTTCAATAAAATTTTTAATTTTGCTCATGACGCTTAAATTTCTCTTTTTTATTAAGATTATTTTATTAATTGGCCCATGCATAACGGGAGAAATGCTTCACCATTACAGTAATTGTTTCGTCGTCGTAAGTATATTTCCCATTCACTATTTCCCATTCATTTTTCTCTTCATTCCAATAATAAATTTTCAAAGATTCAATTTCTTCTTCAGTAAATTCTGTATCAGAAAGATCGAATGTAAGCTCGACAGGTCTCCTAAATTTCATAGAAGGGGAATAGTCGCAAGCTGTAAATCCTGGAACATCAGAAACAGTTAGACAGAAATCTGTCCGTTTTTCAAATGATCTAGGTGGAAGATATGCGAAGTTACCATAAGTCTCTTCGCCGCCAATAATCCCTCCTAAATTTGGATTTAAGGTTACACAAGACGAAACCGTTTCCTTTGAAAGCCTTATGGGATAAGACAATTTGATGAATTTTACGCCTGGGGGCGGGGTGTTTATATCTTGAACTGCTAAATTGTCAACCGGAGCGACTGGTGAAGGCGCTTCCTGACAACCGACAATTGCAAACGTGCTGACTAAGAGCACAAGGGCAAGATTTTTTAGGTGTGATTTCATAATACTCTCCTATAGTATTTTGTTGTTAATTAAATTGTATCTATCAATACGTAGGTTCAACAGTTCAAACCGCGTGCCAGATACAATTATTCAGATTATCTGAATTTTTCACTAATTTTTAGTAATGGATGGCCAATATTCGCCAGCAGGTTAAAACTCAAATTTGAATAACAGTTATCGAGCAGCTTAATGTAACTGGATAGCAGAAGCAATATCGGTTCGAAAGGATTGACCGAAGCGAAAGTTCGTTTTTACTTCGAGTTTATGCGGATTTTTTGTGAATCAATTATAGAAATCTAATTCTTGTGAGGAGACGAAAGTCCAATTTCTACATTGATGTTAAAATCATTATTAATCACATCCGTTAAATGCTTCAAACGAAAATGATTAAAATAAATCGGGATGAAATGATGTAAGGTATTTTTACAGATGCTCAAGAATTCTTTAAAATTCGATCTAACTTTGGACGAGAAATTCCTAAAATCTTGGCAGCTTCAGATTTATTTCCGTCGACACTCTTTAATACTTCTTGAGATAATTTCAATTCGAGATTTGTTAGTTTTGCTTCACCAAGTTTTATTTTGAGATTTAAAGTTGTTTTAGATCCGGAGGGAGCTTCAGATTTTTTATAATTAAATACGAGATCGTTTTCATCAAGCTTATTTTTTTTCGAGAGAAGAACTCCCCTTTCGATTATATGTGCCAATTCCCTGACGTTTCCGGGCCATTGGTATTCTTTTAATTTTCTCTTTGCCTGTTTAGTGAATCCCTCGAGCTTTTTGTTATACTTAAGATTGTTTTCTTGAATAAATTTTTCGGCTAAAATAAAGAGATCATCGCTTCTATCTCTCAGCGGAGGAATTTCTATTGCAATAACCTTTAACCTGTGATATAGATCGAGACGAAATTTTCCCTGCTGAACCAGTTCTTCCAAATTTCTATGAGTCGCTGCGATTATTCTCCCATTGATAGGAATATCTTTCAGTCCCCCGATTCGTCTTAAGACTTTATTTTCAATCGCTTTGAGGATTTTAACTTGAGTAGCCTGATTAAGATCTCCAATCTCATCAAGAAAGATCGTTCCATTTCCGGCGATTTCAAATAATCCAGGCTTATCTATCCGCGCATCGGTGAAACTTCCTTTCATATGACCAAAAAGTTCGGACTCGAGCAGAGTTTCCGGAATAGCTGAACATACGATATCGATGAACGGCTCCCGGCTTCTATCGCTATTTAAGTGAATAGTCCTGGCAAAAAGTTCTTTTCCCGTTCCTGTTTCACCCGTTATCAGAACACTAATATCAGAATTCTGCGAAAGTGTTTTGCTAATTTCAATCGCTTCGATGAGACTCTTTGAATTCCCAATTATGCAGGAAAAGTCGTGCTTTTTTTTCTCTTTATGTTTATAAATATCCGAATTGAATTCGTTAATTTTTTGATTAACAAGTTCGGATACGTATTTTCTTAAAATAAATTGATCATCGGGAAGGAAAAAAACTTGATTATGACCCTGACGAATGAGCTCTGCAGTTTCGATAGCATGATGTTTTGAAGTTACAACAATGATATTATCATTTTGCGACTCTTCCTTAAAATTATCGATACAATTAAAAACATCTTTGGATAAATCGATAAGATTGAAAATAAAAATCCCTCGTTTCGAATCACTGAAGGAGAGACTTATATCATCTGGCGGGAAACTTCTTATAAGTGCATTAGGGATTGTATCAAAAAGCCAGCTAAAGGTATTCTCAGCTCCTTGATTTTCGATGATCTTAATAAAGACCGATTTTGAAATACTCTCTGCCATCTTCAGTTCAATTTACAAGATTTTTGGATACTTTTTCAAGTATTCTTTTTCGCTCCGGTTGATTTACATAAGAATCAAGAAATTTGCGATCATCAATACTGCTGCACAGGTAAGATATCAATAAATTAGCATTATTTAAATGTTCCATCCCCTTCTGATGTACCCCCTTTGCAAGGTATTCTTCACCAAGGTAAAAAACCAGCTGCCAGGTAACTTCTGAGATCGGCATATTTTCAAGCAGACCCAGTCCTTCCGAATAATAATCGATCGCTGATCTGGACAAATTCACTCCGGGTCTTTTTGTCATTTTACCCATCACAAGCAACGCTTCAGCATGCAAAACCTTATTCCGATTAAATTCCTCTGATAGGATTAATTCATTATAAATACGTATAACTTTATCATATTTACCTAAATAGAAATACATCTCCATTAATAAAATTGAGGACTTGAATTCAAAAAACTGAATTGAATTTTCTTTAAACAGTTCCCGTGCTAGTGTGATTTTTATTTCTGCTTCATCGTACTCTTTGGTTTGCAACTTGATGCTGCCAGAAAGATATAGCATAAATGGCATCTGCGATGGTTGTAATTTGTTCGTTTCAACCAATTCTTCAAGTTCAGCATATGTTTTCTCTGCCAGCTCCAATTGATTGAAAATCAAATAAAGCCGTCCCAAACAGAATAATGATTGAGCTAAACCTTCATTATCAGCTAACTTCTGACAGTATTCTTTTGATTCATTGAAACATTCGTACGCAGTTTTATAATTACACATAGAGAAAGCCGTTTCCGAGATATTAAAAAGGAGCATTCCGACTCCCATCGAGTCCCCTATCTTCTCAAAAATCTCTTTGGACTCTCTATAGTAATTCATCGCTTCTTCATACTCAAATTCATCATAAGCTGAAATACCCATGTTGTTTAGGATTTTTGCTTTGTGCGCAA
>JAHJVF010000201.1 GCA_018828505.1 Bacteroidota bacterium
AGACGAACTGTTTGTCTTCGTCCTAAACAAAGATATCCCCGCTACCAACAACAGCGCTGAAAGAGCTCTGCGCCACAGTGTCATTGCCAGAAAGATCTCTGGTGGAACCAGATCAGCCAAAGGCTCGAAAACAAAAGAGATTCTTTCATCTTTGTTTGGAACCTGGGACACCAAAGACCTAAACCCTCTAAAAGAATGCAGAGAACTTCTCACTAATCCAAATTACGCTATCTAAACCCATTCAGGAAGTGTGAACTCTTACACGTCAACGAACCGGAACTTGAAGGACAATTAAGGCAAATTGTTCGTGATTCCTTCGGAAAAGTTCTTTGTGCCTGCACACCGAAGTGATAAAGTTCAACCCTGCCAATACATAGCTATTTTGTGGCAGGTAAGTTTCGGCACACAGGTGTGTATCTTTGTGCCTTTGAGTCTTTGTGGCAACCTGCCCGCCACATATATAGCCATGAGACAGGCGGGTGTGTGAAATTTTCAATTATTACCGTAGTTTTTTCGCCACTAAGTCACCAAGGCTCTAAGAAACCACAAAGAAAAATTACTTTCATGACAGCCACGCAAGGGGTGAGTTCGGTTTTTTGGAAAAAGTTTATTTTTTCATTACCCGATTGTTTCAAAATTTCAATTTTAAGTTATTTTTTAAGGATTGATTAATTAATTGATGTTTACTAATCTAATATTCCTCACCGTTTTACTGCCATTGCTCGGCTTTCTTGTCAATTCTTTTTTTGGCAGAAAAATTAAGAACGAAAAAATTATTGGAATAATCGGAAGCGGAACAGTCGGTTTGGCTTTTCTTGTTTCTCTTTTTTCATTGTTGGAAATTGTTTCATTACCTGTTGAGGAAAGAAAAGTCATCGTAACTCTTTTCCAATGGTTTGACGTTGGTAACTTAGATATTTCATTCGGTTATCAGGTTGATCCGCTTTCGTTGGTTATGAGCTTGATTGTTACCGGTGTTGGATTTCTTATCCACGTTTACTCGATCGGTTATATGCACGGAGATAAAGGTATTGCAAGATTTTTTGCTTATCTCAACCTTTTCATCTTTATGATGATGAATTTAGTGCTTGCAGATAACTTCGTCCTTCTCTTTCTTGGATGGGAAGGTGTCGGATTATGCTCATATCTATTAATAGGTTTTTGGTATGATCGTAAATTCGAGAACAGCACAACCGCCGATGCAGCAAAGAAAGCCTTTGTTGTAAATCGAATCGGTGACTTTGGATTCATGCTCGGAATGTTTTTGATCTACATGACTTACGGAAGCTTGAATTTTTCTGATGTCTTTTTGTTCGCTGAGAAAATTCCGGTTACTGAAATCACAATAACTCTGATCACTCTATTCTTATTTATCGGAGCAATAGGAAAGTCCGCACAAATTCCATTGTTCGTTTGGCTTCCTGATGCTATGGCTGGTCCAACGCCCGTATCTGCCTTGATCCATGCTGCCACAATGGTAACTGCCGGTGTTTACATGGTTTCGAGGTGCTCAATTTTATTTGTGCAAGCTGAAACCACAATGATGATTATTGCAATTATCGGACTTGGAACTGCTTTTGTTGCCGCAACAATCGGATTAGTTCAGAATGACATTAAAAAAGTTTTAGCATACTCTACAGTCAGTCAGCTTGGTTTCATGTTCCTGGCACTTGGCGTTGGTGCATTCACTGCGGGAATATTTCATCTAATGACTCACGCATTTTTCAAAGCACTTTTATTTTTAGGAGCTGGTTCGGTAATTCATGCTTTAAAGGATGAACAGGATATTCGTAAAATGGGCGGATTGAAATCGGTCATGCCTAAGACTTACTGGACATTTTTAGCCGCCGCACTTGCCATTTCCGGAATTCCGCCTCTGTCAGGATTTTTCTCTAAAGACGAAATCCTCTGGAAAGCATTTAGTGAAGGTTCAACTATTCTTTACGTCATCGCTGTTGCAACTGCCATGATGACCGCTTTTTATATTTTCCGTTTATTCTTTCTTACTTTCGAAGGAAAAAAAAGGTGGTACGATCCTAGTCACCCGCACGAATCTCCTTCGGTCATGACTATTCCATTGATCATTCTCGGAATTCTTTCTGTAATTGGAGGATTTATCGGAATGCCGGCTTTATTCGTTGGTGAAAGCGGAAACTTCTTTGCTGCATGGCTTGCTCCGGTTTTTGAACCTGCTTTAAGTAAAATTGCGCATTACGGTGAGCATTCGCATACAACAGAAATTTTGTTAATGATTCTTTCTGCAGGGGTTGCCGCATTTTCGATTTATATTGCTCGAAAATTTTATCTGCAGAATATAAAACCGATTGATTACCTCGTAAATAAATTTTCAAAAATCTATAAGCTCCTTTTTAATAAATACTGGGTAGATGAAGCTTATGATCTTCTTATTGTCAATCCGATAAAAGTCACATCGGAGAAATTCTTATGGAAAGTTCACGATGTAAAGATCATCGATGGTTTTCTTGACGGCACAGCCGCACTATTTGATTCCGGAAGCAAGTTCATTCGAAAGATACAAACCGGGGTTGCACAATTTTATGCTCTCGTAATGGTCTTCGGTATCGCTATAATAATTTTTATTCTTTTTATTGTTTAAGATATGATTGAAAATTACTTTTTAACTGCAACGATTTTTATACCGCTTATCGGTTCTGTGGTTCTTCTTTTCATTAGCTCCGAGAAAAAGAATCTGCTCAAATATACTGCGATCTCATTCTCATTAATCACATTCATCGTTTCAATATTTCTCTATTTTGGTTTTGATTCTGCAAAAACCGGTTTTCAATTTCTAACAAAACTTGATTGGATTAAAAGTCTTAATGTCAGCTATCATATTGGAATCGATGGGATTTCACTTCTGTTGATACTTCTGACCACTTTTATTACACCTCTTACTTTAATTTCAGCTTGGGAAAGTATCCAAAAGAAGGTTAAAGAATTTTTATTCTTCTTTCTCGTACTTGAAACTGGAATGATCGGAGTTTTTGCTTCACTTGATCTCTTCCTATTCTACATCTTCTGGGAAGCGATGCTCATACCGATGTATTTTATTATCGGTATTTGGGGTGGAGAAAGAAAAATATATGCCGCTATAAAATTTTTTCTATACACGATGTTCGGAAGCTTGTTAATGCTTGTTGCAATAATATCGCTCGGAATTTACGGCATGGGTTCTCTTGGATATTTTACCACTGATTTTCTCATTCTTAAAAATGTTGCACCTCAGTTAGCTCAATCCGTTCAACTATTAATGTTTTTAGGTTTCGCATTGAGTTTCGCAATCAAAGTCCCACTCTTCCCGTTTCATACCTGGTTACCTGATGCACATGTTGAAGCACCAACTGCTGGAAGCGTGATACTTGCCGGAGTGCTTTTAAAAATGGGGACGTATGGATTAGTAAGATTTTGTCTCCCGATGTTTCCTCAAGTATCCATAGATGTTGCACCTTACATCAGTATTTTAGCCATCATCGGAATCATTTACGGTGCTTTAGTTGCCATGGTTCAACCAGATATGAAAAAGTTGATAGCATATAGTTCGGTAAGCCATTTAGGATTTGTTGTGCTCGGAATTTTTGCAATGAACATTGAAAGTATGCAAGGGGCAGTGATCCAAATGGTCAATCACGGATTATCCACTGGTGCACTCTTTCTTCTGGTCGGAATGATTTATGACAGACGGCACACTCGTCTAATTTCCGAGTATGGTGGAATAGCTAAACAAGTTCCTATCTTTTCAACAATTCTTTTGATCGTGTCTTTAAGCTCAATTGGTTTGCCATTACTAAATGGATTCATCGGTGAGTTTTTAATCTTAATCGGAACATTCAAGTCATCAGTTTTGAATAGCTGGTGGTATGCGGCTTTCGCAGCAACGGGAGTAATTTTTGCCGCAGTTTATATGCTGTGGATGTATCAGAGAGTTGTATTCGGAAAATTAGAAAATCCTAAAAACGAAAAATTGACCGATCTCAATAACAGGGAGATCGGATTGCTCATCCCAATTTTACTTTTCATTGTGTGGATCGGAATTTATCCTTCGACTTTTCTTAATAAATCGGAAGAGTCAGTAAAAAATATTTTAAGAGACGTTAATCAAATAAAAACTGAACTTGTAAATACTACACTAAAGACAAATTAATGAAAAATATTTTATTCTTATTCACTGTAATATTTGTATTACTCGTTCAAGTCGAGCCAGGTTTATCGAATGCATCCTTCGAGAGTACAAGTGATACATTGACTCACGTCGTTGCAGTAGGAGAGACATCGCATGCTACAATGAAGGAACTTCCTTCTACGTTTATTGTGCTTCCATTTATTGTTTTATTGCTCATGATTGCTACCGGTCCGCTTTTTTACAGACATTTCTGGGAACAACATTACCCAAAGGTTGCGATTTTTCTTGGTCTTATAACTGTTACATATTATTTGGTTGTATTAAAAGATACACAGAGTCTAATTCATACACTTGAAGAATATCTTTCATTCATAGCTCTGTTAACTTCGCTTTTTGTTGCTTCCGGAGGGATTTTAATAAAAATAGATCGCAAGTCCACTCCATTTGCAAATACATTATTATTATTATTTGGCGCTCTGATCTCTAATCTGATTGGTACTACTGGCGCTTCAATGCTATTGATCCGTCCATTTTTGAGGATGAACAAAGATCGAATCAAACCATATCACGTTGTGTTTTTTATTTTTATTGTCAGTAATATGGGGGGCGGTTTGACACCGATCGGTGATCCGCCATTGTTTCTCGGATTTCTTCGCGGGGTGGAATTCTTCTGGGTTGCAACTCACGTATGGCACATTTGGTTGATAGGAATTTTTATAATTTTGATTGTATTCTATTTTATTGATAGTCGAAATGTTGGTAAGGGTGTCTCCACAACAGTTTATACTGGAAAAATTGAACTGCGAGGTTCAAAGAATTTCATCTTTTTACTCATTGTGATTATTTCAGTTTTCCTCGATCCTAAGATATTAAGCTGGGTACCAAGTTTACATCCTTTACCTCTCGGAATACGAGAGATCATTATGTTTTCTGTCGCATTTTTCTCCTACAAGCTAGCAAACAAAGAAGCTTTGAAAGGAAATGAGTTTGACTTTGGTCCAATTAAAGAAGTAGCATTTCTATTCGTTGGAATTTTTGCGACAATGATTCCTGCACTACAGCTGATCGCTTATGAGACTAAAGTCTACGGTGAGAAATTAACTGCAGATATTTTTTATTGGGGAACAGGTTTCTTATCGGCTTTTCTAGATAATGCTCCAACTTATTTAAACTTTTTGAGTGCAGCTATGGGTAAATTTGGATTGAACATTGATGTTTATCAGGATGTTCATCAT
>JAHJVF010000202.1 GCA_018828505.1 Bacteroidota bacterium
ATTGCAACGTGATAAATAATAACATAATTTGGAATTCCTTTTTTCGTTCCAAAATTGTATTATTCGAGCAAATGAATCACATTTGTCATACAGATGAGGGCAACTATAATAGTTAAAATAAATATAGGAGTTACTTTGAAAAAAATAATTTTTATAGCCGCAATTTTCGGCTTATTCACCGGACAAGCGTTTTCACAATTAGATGACCGCTTCGGTTCAATTGATGAAAACGATATAATCAATTTTGCCAAGCCGATGGTAACAACATTAGGCACAGGTTTAAATTCAGGTGGATTTCATACTGCAAAAGTCTCAAAGATTTTTGGTTTCTCTATTGGTATAATTGGTATAAAGGGTATGATGATATTCATTCCTAATGATCAATTAACTTTTACTCCAAAGCTTCCAGCAGGATATGCATCTGGCGATCCAACCGCAACAATCTGGGGCGATAAAGGAGGAATTTATTCAGGCCCATACGGTTTTGTAACCTATCCGGATGGATTCAATCAAACGAACATTCCGTTTGGTGTTCCTCAAGCAACAATCAGTGCATTAGGTACTGAACTGCTTGTGCGTTTTATTCCAACAGTAACAGTGAGTAACAATGAATTCAACTTTCTTGGAATTGGTGTGAAGCATAGCATCAGTCAATGGATACCATTAATTCCTGTCGATGTTGCCGTCCAAGTTCTTTATAACAAACTTGAAGTAAATAATTTGATCTCATCGACAAATATTGCGGTCAACGCACATGCGAGCAAATCCTTTGGTGTATTCACTACTTATGGCGGATTACAGTATGAATCTTCAAACTTCAAGCTCGATTATAAGATAAAGGGCGATCCGGCAAGCGGTAATCCTCTATTAAGAACCGATAGAGACATTTCAGTTGACATAGATGGAGATAATACCTTCCGTGTTGTAATCGGAGGAACATTGAATTTTGCATTTTTAACCATAAGCGCCGATTACAGCCTTGGCTCACAGTCTGTCTTCACTGGCGGTTTAACATTTGGATTTTAAAGGAGATTAACATGAAAAAGAGTTTATCAACATTAGTAATAGCATTTACAATCGTATCAAGTTTTTCATTCCAAAGTTGTATACTTGATGCATTCGATTTCATGTACATAAATCTTTGGATGCCCGCAACATTCAATGTAAGCGGAACGACTCCATTGTCATCCGTTAGTAAATCAATCTGTCTCGATGCATCCTCAGTTTATCGGGATTATGCGGATAAGGTGGAGAGCATTCAATTTGTCACTGCGGCTTTTAGAACGATTGATATCGGAACGGGTGCGACGGGTAACTTAACATTGACAATAGCTAATTCCACCGGGACACCTCTCTTCGTAAAGACTTTAACCAACGTTAACATCAGTAATTTTGCAACTACACCTGCATCATTATCATTAACTGACGCCGAAGTTACAGCGGTAAATACTTATTTGAGCACTTCGAGTAATCGTTGTTTCACTGCGACACTAGCTGCGACCGGAATCTCGCCTACACCATTCAACTTCCAGGGAAGCATGGATATTGCATTTCGAATGAAAGTGAAATTGTTAGCGGAATAAAATCGAGTTCATGGACGCTGTTTCATTAAGTAATGTTTTCTCGATATATCCCGACTTCAAATCGTTCAATGCTACGTAAAGTCGGGACTACTCGAAAACCGATAATTAAATGGTTCTCGCCCGCCTGCCTCACCTGCCCGCCAATAAAATAGCAGATAGGCAGGCGGGTCAATCCGAGTTCGGCGGGCATGAGTAATCCCTTAGCTAACGGATGTATCGATGACGAAGTCATTCCTTCGGAAGAGAACATTTTGGGATAGCTTGCTTCATTTTAAGTAGTTTGGATCCCTCAACCTGCCAGCCACATCAATAGCTTTGGGGCAGGCAAGAAAGAAATTTCCAAATCCCCTTTTTTTTAATCCTTTACGCTTGAAAAGAGTTTTTTCTTTAAGTAAGTTTAACCCAGAATGTTCATTAGAAAAAAGAATCCGCCGCGGCGGATTGTTAAAAATAAAATAAGTATAGATAATTTCCGAAGGATCCTTTGGAAAAGAAGTTAACCCCGACTTACATTTTCTTGGTTTTTCCG
>JAHJVF010000203.1 GCA_018828505.1 Bacteroidota bacterium
AGTTCCCGTACATACAGGAATTCGGATTGAATAGTGGATTGACAATTCTGCTTCAAGTGTTATCCTTCATTGCAAAAATGCTTTGCGTACTCTTCTTCTTTATTTGGGTAAGATGGAGCATTCCACGATTCCGATATGATCAATTAATGAACCTTGGCTGGAAAGTAATGCTTCCTCTTTCTCTCGCTAATTTAATTTGGGTTGCATTCTTAATTTATGTCTTTAAGATTTAACTAAAGGATTTTAAATGGCTGTTGTAAAGAAAAGATTAAAAGATTTAACCCTTCTTGAAAAGTTATACATTCCTGAAATCATTAAAGGGATGCTGCTGACACTCAAACATCTAGTTAGTCCAAAATTCACTCGTCAGTATCCTGAAGTTAGATACGTACAACCTGATTCATATCGCGGAAGACCTGTTCTAATTGAAGATGGAGGCAAAGAAAGATGTGTTGCGTGTAGTTTATGTTCGCGTGTCTGCCCGGCGCTTGCAATTGATGTTCAAGCCGCGGAAACTGACGATGAGAAGGAAAGATATCCGGAACGATTTGAAATAAATATGCTGCGTTGTATTTTCTGCGGTTTTTGTGAAGAGGTCTGTCCGGAAGAAGCGATTGTGATGAGCAAAGATTACGAACTTACTTTTTTGAATTATGAAGATGCTATTTACGGGAAAGATAAGCTTCTAATCCCGGTTGAAAAATTAAAAAATCGAATTGAGTTTTTGAGAAAATATCGTTAAAAGGATTTTTCTCTCGTACATATTTTTCTGCATTATAATGGGGCATAGCTGACAAAGTCAGTTCCGTATTCCATTACTAAATTAAAATTACTACTCCATATTGTAAAATCATCATTCATTAGTTAACTTAACCAAAAAATTACAAGGGCATGTTTGCTAAAGTATTTTGTGCCGCAACATACGGTATCGATGCATTCATAATTGAGGTTGAAACTCACATTGAGAATCAGGTCCCTTCTTTCACAATAGTTGGTCTGCCTGATAGTGCGGTCAAGGAAAGCCGTGAGAGAGTTTTTGCATCAATAAAAAACTCTGTATATACTTTTCCAAGCAAAAAGATAACGATCAATCTCGCACCTGCAGATATTAAAAAAGAGGGGAGTTCATTTGATCTTCCCATAGCACTCAGTATACTTCAATGCAGCGGTTCGATTCAACTAACAAATCTCGATAAATATTTGATTTTAGGTGAACTCTCACTCGATGGTTTTTTAAGACCGATACGCGGAGTTCTTCCGATTTGTATCCGGGCAAGAAAAGAAGGATTCAAAGGGATTATCTTACCCGAGAAAAATGCACTCGAAGCATCAATTGTCGATGGTCTTGATGTTTATTCGGTAAATGCAATAAATGAATGCATTAATCTCTTAAATGATATTGATTCGTCAACTCCTTTACGCACAGATGTAAATGAAGTTTTTAAGAGGGCATTTGATTATACAATTGATTTTTCAGAGGTCAAAGGGCAGGAAAATGTTAAACGAGCATTGGAGGTCTCAGCCGCGGGTGCGCATAATCTTCTTATGTTAGGTCCACCTGGCTCAGGAAAAACAATGCTTGCCCGAAGACTTCCAACAATTCTGCCAATACTAACTTTCGAAGAAGCATTAGAGACAACTAAAATCCATTCTGTTGCCGGGCTACTTCAGTTCGATAGTCCACTTGTGACCAACCGCCCATTTAGAAGTCCACATCATACAACTTCAGATGTCGCATTAATTGGCGGTGGGTCAATCCCAAGACCTGGTGAAGTTTCATTCGCACATAATGGAGTTTTGTTTTTGGATGAACTTTCTGAGTTCAAAAAAAATGTTTTGGAAGTTTTGCGTCAACCGCTTGAGGATAGAAGGGTCACAATAAGCCGCTCAAAAATGACTTTAGAATTTCCATCGAATTTTATGCTCGTCACAGCAATGAATCCTTGTCCGTGCGGTTTTTTTACTGATCCAACAAAAGAATGCACTTGTACAACACAGCAAATTCAAAAATACCTTTCCAAAATTTCCGGTCCACTTTTGGATCGAATAGATATTCATATCGAAGTTCATGCTGTTAAATTTAAAGAGTTGATGTCAACAGCAACCGCGGAATCGTCAAAAGAAATTCGAGAGAGAGTAACAAATGCACGATTGATTCAACTTGAAAGATTTAAGGATGTACTTGGAATTTATTCGAATTCAGGTATGAGCAACAAACTTGTAAAAAAACATTGTGCAATCGATTCAACAGGTGAAGAATTATTGAAGACAGCAATTACTAAACTTGGACTTTCTGCAAGGGCTTATGATCGAATTCTCAAAGTTTCCCGGACAATAGCGGATCTGGAAGGGAGCGAAAAAATACTCCCACAGCATTTAAGTGAAGCTATTCAATATCGCAGTCTTGATAGAAACAGCTGGTTTTCTCGATAAAAAATTCCCCTAATCTGATATTTCTAAATATTTCCCCAATATTTTAAAATTCATTCTCTGAAAATATTGCATTTAAAATATTTTTTTAATACACTTGTAAGCTAAAAATTAGATTTTTGCGGGTAGACGCCGGAGTTGGAGAGCCGGGGCGGACTGTAAATCCGTTGGCATACGCCTTTGGGGGTTCGAATCCCTCGCTACCCACAAAATACTAATGAATGAATTCGACTTATCTCATTTATAAAAGCAATACTAAACTTGAGATAAGTTGTTCTTTAAAAATATGATAATTTAAACTGCGGGAGTAACTCAGTTGGCTAGAGTCACAGCCTTCCAAGCTGTTGGTCGCGGGTTCGAGTCCCGTCTCCCGCTCGAAGATCGGTAGCGGGTTCTGCCGAAGGCATTCCTTTGGAAGAGTCCCGTCTCCCGCTCAGCCAATAAAGCTTGCGTAGCTCAGTTGGTAGAGCACTTCCTTGGTAAGGAAGAGGTCACCGGTTCAATCCCGGTCGCAAGCTCATTATAAAAGTATAGAAAAGATATGAGAGATATAATAACATTAGAATGCACAGAGTGTAAGAGAAGAAATTACTCAACTACAAAAAATAAAAAATTACATTCTGGAAGAGTTGAATTCAAAAAGTTTTGCAAGTGGTGTAATAAACATACCACGCATAAAGAAACAAAGTAAATTCTACGTCAGTAGCTCAATTGGCTAGAGCAGCGGTCTCCAAAACCGCAGGTTGGGGGTTCGAGTCCCTCCTGACGTGCATAAACAGGTGTATTTATGAAAGAAAAAATAATAAACTTCTTTTCCGACGTTGTTAAGGAAATGAAAAAAGTAACATGGCCTACAAAAGATGAGCTCAAAGAATCAACAGTGATTGTCATAGTTACATGTGTTATTCTCTCAGCCTTTGTTTACTTAATCGATATGATTTTAAACAACATCATCAAAGGGTTGTTCTAAACTATGACTTATAAATGGTACGTAGTTAGAACTTATTCAGGCCACGAGAAAAGGGTCCAGACTGCTCTCGAAAACGAAATTGAATATCAGAGTTTACAAGACTCCATTAAGCAAGTTTTAATTCCGACTGAAAAAGTTTTCGAAGTAAAAGACGGAAAAAAGAAAAGCAAGAATAAAAGCTTCTTCCCAGGATACATTTTAATCGAAGCAAGTTTGGATAAAAAGATTATTGATACAATTTTAACTATACCATCAGTAATGGGATTTTTGGGAAATCGAAATAATCCTCAAACACTGCACCCCGAGGAGATAAAACGAATCTTCGGAAAGATCACCGAGGAAGCAACAGGTGAGAGATTAGAAAATCCATTCCGTGTCGGTGATGCAATTAAAATAATAGATGGACCTTTCAATAATTTCAATGGAATGGTCCACGAAGTAAATAACGAAAAAATGAAAATGAAAGTAATGGTTAGCATCTTCGGGAGAAGAACTCCGGTGGAGATTGACTTCATTCAAGCTGAGTTAGAAAAATAATTTAGAGAGAATTTTTTATGGCAAAGAAAGTAACTGGTTTTATAAAGCTTCAAATTCCTGCAGGCCAAGCGAATCCTTCTCCACCTGTTGGTCCAGCTTTAGGTCAAAAAGGTGTGAACATCATGGAGTTTTGCAAACAGTTCAATGCAAAAACATCAGAGAAGGCTGGTTTAATCATTCCAGTTGTAATAACAGTTTACTCCGACAAATCTTTTACATTTATCACGAAAACTCCTCCTGCATCGATACTTTTATTAAGGGCAGCTAAATTAGAAAAAGGCTCTCCCGAATCAAACAGAAACAAAGTTGCAAAAGTAACTAAAGATCAGGTAAAAGAAATTGCCCAGCTCAAAATGCCGGATCTAAATGCAAACGATGTTGAACACGCGATGAGCATGGTTGAAGGTACAGCAAGAAGCATGGGAATATTAATCGAAGGTTAATCTAATTATAGGTCGAGTATGAAATTGAGCAAAAGATCAAAAAATAATCTCAAAAAAGTTGATTCAAAAAAAGATTATAAAATTAACGAAGCGGTAAGTTTAGTAAAAAGCCTTTCCAATTGTAAGTTCGATGAAT
>JAHJVF010000204.1 GCA_018828505.1 Bacteroidota bacterium
AAGAGAAGGCAAAACCCCAAAGGGGTGAAATTATTGTCCACTATATTATGAGAATATTCTTCTCATCTAAAAAGTGATGTTTCTTTTTTAGGTTTCGTTTGTAATGATTTAAAAATGAACAACTTATAGTTTCTTTATTCCTTTTCGTTTTAGAATTTTAGATATAATTAATAGTTAGAGGATTAGGATTATATGACCAAAATTAATTTTGTTAAAATGTCAGGTGCTGGGAATGATTTCATTCTATTCGAGCATGATGAACTTCAACTTTCATCTGAGAAGATAAAAGTTCTTTGTAATAGAAACTTTGGAATTGGAGCTGACGGTATTTTATTGATTGGTAAATCCGAAGCAAAAGATTTCAAAGTTAGTTATTATAATTCCGACGGTTCAGAAGGGGCTTTATGTGCCAATGGTGCAAGATGTGCTGTTAGATATTTGTACGAGAAAGGTAAGATCGGGTCAAAGACAGAGTTTGAATTTGTGGGACAAACTTTCAAAGCTGAGGTAATTGGTGGTGAATCTATCCGTCAGTGGATAAATCCTCCAATTAAGATCAAGAGAAATTTCAAAGTCAAAGCAGCAGGACAACTGATCAATGCAGGTTATGTAGATCTTGGTTCTAAACATTTAGTCATATTTGTTGAGGATATTTTAGTTAATCCTGCAACTCCAACAAAACATTTCTACAATCTCAAAGATATTAGCGTTGCTAATCTTGGTAGAGAGCTAAGATATCATGCTGATTTTGCACCGGATGGCGTAAATGTCAATTTCATTCAAACTTTGGATCGAAATCTCTTGGCGATTCGGACTTATGAAAGGGGTGTTGAAGCGGAAACATTAGCCTGCGGTTCGGGAAGCGTTTCCTCTGCAATAATTGCATTTTTAGAGAAAAAACTTCAGTTACCGATTAATATCCAAACTTTTGGCGGGGCAGTTCTAGAAGTCGATTTTGATTATGACCTTAATTCGTTTTCTGGTATTTCACTTACCGGGCCTGCAAAAAAGGTATTCGATGGAACGATTGATTTATCCAATATTATATTGGAGTTGAGACAATAGCTTTGTAAATTTGCGATCACAGGGGGAAACCTGGAAAAAATATGGAGAAAGTATGGCACGTGTAATTTTTAGTGCAGAATATCAAGTCGATGACAATAAAATCGCAACATATCTTGAAAAGATAGCGAAACTCAAAACTCTAATGTCAGGGCGTGAGTATGAGTATGTTGTCTTTCGAGATGAGAAACGTAAAAATCATTTCGAAGAAATTTACATTTTTAAGAGTGTGGAGGATTTCGAAAATTTTGACGATGTTCCAACAGAGGAAATAGGCAATTTAGTATACGATATTACATCCACCTGTATTGCCGATAAAAAGGTTCAATACAAGACATTATATGAGGTTGATTAGAAAACAATGAAATTCAATTTTAAATATATTTACATAGCAATTGCAGTTGTAGTCATTGTACTTTTAACATATGTGATTTTATCAAGATCAGATTCAGCAGCAGAGAAAGACCTGACTGAAAGTAATACACCGAATGATGATGTTCACAGCGGAATGAAAAGTCCGCACGGGTTGCCGGGAAAAGAAAACGTGAGTCAAACATTCATCAGGTTAGTGGATTCGCTAAAGGCATATACTGAAAAAAATCCAAGAGACACCTCAGCTCTCGCGGAGTTGGCAGAATTATACGCGGAGTCGCACAACATGAGCGAATCAGTAATCTACTTTGAAAAAATATTAAAGATCGATCCAAAAAGAAAAGACGTAATGTTCGCATTAGCAGAATTAAGTTATAGAATGCAGGATATTCCGAAAGCTGAGAAATATATTAATTCGATTTTAAAACTTGATCCAAAAGATGAGCTTGCCCTTTACAATCTTGGAATTATTTATGTGACTCAGGGAGAAAAGGCTAAAGCACAAAAGGTTTGGGAAAAATTAGCTGCGTCTTCTCCTAACTCAGAATATGGAAAATTGGCAAAGGAAGCGTTAAAAAATTTACAATAATTGTCTTCAATAAAATCTCTCCATGTACGAAGTAAGTTCCGTAATTCACGTTCATTCAAAATATTCAGACGGCTCGGGAGAAATACCCGAAATTGCACGCTACGCATCTGAAGTCGGTGTAGATGTTGTTTTGATGACCGATCACAATACTTTGCGTCCATTGAAAGATGGACTTGAAGGTTGGTATGATTCCACTTTGGTCTTGATCGGTACAGAGATAAATGATCAGAAAAACGAAAATCATTATCTCGCATTTGGAATTGCGAATACATTTGATAATCGACTCCCTGCAACTGAATATGTCAAGCGGATAAAGGATGAAGGAGGAATTGGTTTTGTAGCGCATCCTTTCGAAAAAAGAAGACACATGAAGGAACATCCTCCTTATCCTTGGACAGCATGGGAAAGTGAGGACTTTACCGGAATTGAAGTTTGGAATCACATGTCTGAATGGATTGAGGGTTTAACTGAACAAAATAAATATCAGAGGTTTGTTCATCCACTGAAATCTATTTCTGCACCCGATCCGAAGGCTTTAAAAATATGGGATGAACATGCAAAGAAAAGACCGATTGTTGGAATTGGTGGAGTAGATGCTCATGCACATAAGCAAAATGTTCTTGGTTTCTTCGAGGTAGAGATTTTCCCTTATAAAGTTTTGTTTAAATCTGTTCGTACAATTATTCTGTGCAATGAAGAATTAAATCGGGACAATTCTCCACAAAGTATTGAGTCGAACAAAAATCTGATTTACTCGGCATTAAAAGAGGGAAGATGCTATATAGGTAACTTTTATCATGCCGATACGCGTGGATTTAAATTCTTCGCAGAATCCGGTGACCGAATCTATCAAATGGGAGAACGAATTCCTTCCGAATTAAAGAAAACAAGATTTCGCGTTAACTTACCAAATGTAATTGGTGAGATCAAATTGGTTAAAAATGGTGAAGTAATCGATTCTTTGCTTGGTTCGGAAGCAATCTGGGAAATTGTTAATCACGGAATCTATCGGATTGAAGTTTATTTAGATGACAATGCCTGGATTTTCTCCAATCATATAAGATTTGGATAAAATCAAAATGGACTGAATTATTAGTATTACTTTTTTTATCTTTGCACCTGTTTTTAAGACTTACTTGTAACTCCTAAGTAACTCGTTGTAACCTCAAATAAATCAAAAGGTTAAAAATTGAAGATTTCGAGTTACTCTATTTGAAAAAAGTTCGCCGAAGGCGTACTGAACGCGCTACTCAGCAACATTAATCCCGACAAAGTCGGGAGAAAATATGCCACAAAGACACAATCCGCCAAGGCGGACACTAAGAATTTCTTTGTGTTTCTTAGTGCCTTCGTGACTTAGTGGCAAAAAATCATCAGTGTTGAGTAGTTACACTTACTTAAGCATTACGTAATTTAATATCCCCTCCGAAGGGATGAAAGGAACAATAAGATAAAATGTTAGCACCTAAAAAGAAAATCAGTAAAAGGGAGATCAAACAAGACAAGCTTGTTGAGAATTACTTTAAGGTAAAGAGCTTTTATTTAGACTATCAGAAATTTATTCTTGGTGTTGGGGGAGCGATTGTCCTAATTGTCTTCGTTGCAATATTCTTAAGTAATAAATCAAAAGAGAATGCTGAAATAGCTAATACGGAATTGGCACGCGTCTTCAAATTATACGATCAAAGTTCATATCAGCAGGCAATCGATGGAGTGCCAGGAAAAAATATCCGCGGACTTAAATCAATCGTTGAAGATTACGGCAGTACGGAATCGGGTGAAACAGCAAAATTGTATCTCGCCAATTCATATATGAATCTTAGTAATATCGACGAAGCTTTGAAATATTATCAAGATTATTCGGGAGACATTGATCTGATGAAAGCAGCATCCTATGCAGGCATAGCTTCATGTTTTGAAGTAAAGAATGATCTTAAAGAAGCCGCCGAATATTTTATGAAAGCTGCAAGAGTCGTTAAAAATGCTGCTGTAACACCTGAATATTTAACAAACGCTTCAAGAGTTTATTCTTTACTTGGCGAAAAGGAAAAAGCGAAAAAGATACTCGATCAGATGAAAAAAGATTTTCCCGATACCCAATTTGCCCGGGACTACGATAAGTATGCAGCAGAATTTCAAATAGTCTATGAGAAATGACATCCGTCAGCTGACGGATGTCATTTCTTATGAAAAAAGCCAAATCCGTTAGCTAACGG
>JAHJVF010000205.1 GCA_018828505.1 Bacteroidota bacterium
GCCATACTTATAGCTGGGAGGCAGGCGGGTTTGATACTGGTTAAGTGAGCTTAGTTTTTATGATAAAACATTTATTTCTAATAACTTATTGCTTGTCGGCCCGCCTGTCTACCGCCAGGTAGATAGGGCAAATTTTCCTAATGGAAAATTTGGGTTAAATATTTGAATTTAGATTTAAGGTTGTTTTTAAACCAGACTATTTATTGAACAGAGTTTTGATTAATGATCAATGTTACTTCTCTGAAGAAGCTATTGAATGATTATGTGAATAAAGACAAAACCATTCACCTGGTATAAAATCATTTTATTGTAGATAGAGTTGTAAATAAGGTTACTCAAGTTGACCGCCTATAGAAAAATTACAAAAAAAGACACGAATTTCACTAATTATCACAAACTTACCTGTCTACCGCCAGGTAGATAGGAATTGAATTGATGAAAATTCGTGCCTGCACGCCGTAGTGCTTTCTTGTATGCGTTTCGGCACGCAGGCGTGTAATTAGTGTCAAAATTTGAATTTTTATATCCAAACGGTCAACTTGAGTAAGGTTAAAAAAATTGGGTGTTTATTGTTACTAAGGTTTTTATTCAAAGAATGTTTCTTTCATTTTTTCTCAGGATACCCAAGTACTTTTCTGTATTTGTATAAGACTGATTTTATTGGAACAATTACAAAACCTTTCGTCGTCTAATGGATATTTCTTTTACCCCGCTGAATAAACAAGTTGACTGACTCTAGAATTATGATTGAATATCTAATGGGGTCAACCTAGTAACAATATAAATAATAATACCCTTACCTTATTACCTTATCAAACAGACACAAATACCCAGTCTGCTTTCCGCAAATTAGGGCATTTTGTTTGTTTACTGCTAATGGCTGCGCCGAGTTTTTCTGAGTATTATTCTCTAAAATCTTATTTTATTAAGATTCGTCTCAGATCTGCACCCGCCGCTTGATCGCTTTTTCCCCTTGTGCAATGTAGTGATTCTTCAATTCGATGTTTCCCATTTTTCCATAAAGCTCTGATAGCTTGTAGTAAAGAATTGAAGGATCGCTGACTTTATTTACGCCGCGCTTTACAAAATTTACGAGTGTATTCGGCTGCGGAATTTTCAGATCGGAATTGTAGCAATCCAGCGCCCGTATGTATGGTTCGGTTAGTTTGTTGTTCGATTCGGCGGCTTTCTTGTAAAAGCTGATTACGGTTTCAAGATTGTCGTCATTTTCGTAGCTCAGCTCGATAACCTTTGCTCCCCACAAGTAAACATCATAAGATAATTTTGGAAATGAAGACGCAAGCTTTTTGACGAACATACAGACTTCGTTCTTGCTTAATGCAGGATTCCAAAACAATATCTTATAAATTTCAAAATTGTCCACACCCTCTTTCACAGCTTTGTCGAATGTATCGAAAAGCTCATCTGAGTTTTTCGAATTCTTAAAAATATACTCATATTGATATTTTTCCATTACGGCACCCTCAAGCTTTTTAATATATTTTCTTGTGTAAAGCTAATTGTTTTTGATTCAAATTCAACAACCATATTTTTATCCCACACTTTTTCACTCTTCTGAGAGATTTTTGCATACGAAAGATTTACGAACTCGAACTTCTCGATATTCTCTTCCTTATTAAAGAAACAAAAAGCGATCAGCACGGGGAGATTGAATTTTTCCATCCAGACTTTGTAAGCATCGTATGCCCTTTTGTTGATGATCAATTGCGAAGAACGTTTTGCTTTCCAGTCGAGCAGGGCAATGTTTTTATTTCCGTAGATCAATATCAGATCGGGCTTGTCTTCCCCTTTTTCCCAGACCCGTTCATAACGTTTATCTTTGCCGAATTCCTGGAACATGAATCCCCATTTTGTAAGAAGCTCCTCGCCGGACTTTGCCGCCTTATCGTGAAGCTCGTAATTTTTTCTGAACGCTTCTTTCGATTTGAAAGGATCTATCTCAAGCTTTTTCATAACTCGCTCGCTGATAAGATACGAATTAAATTTATATGTTAGGACGAGCAGAGAATGATTTAATTTTCATTAATACTTCTATCGGATAATCCTCCATTGAATGGTGGATTATCCTCCACTGAGTGGTTGATTATCCACCATTGATTTATTAACTTCTGGCATGATAAATCGAAAGATAACCCCAAAGCTGCTTGATGCCTTATCAGATTCACCCGTAGTTCTACTACATGGTGCAAGGCAGAGCGGAAAAAGTACATTAATAAAAAGTCTTACCGAGACCAGCTCTCCGGCAAAATATTTAACATTTGACGATCCGGTAATATTCTCGGCCGCGAAAAGCAATCCGATTGAATTTCTCGAAGCATATGAGGAAAACCTCGCGGTAGATGAAGTTCAAAGGATTCCAGAAATATTTCTTGCTATAAAAAATATAGTTGATAAAAAGCGCAAACCCGGAAAGTTCATTTTAACAGGTTCTTCAAATGTACTTTTACTTCCAAAAATTTCGGAATCATTGGCAGGAAGAATTGAAATATTAACGCTGTATCCTTTCTCGCAGAGTGAAATTGAATCAACTGAAAAAAATTTCATCGACAAAATATTCCAGAAAGATTTTAAGTTTTCAAATCAAATAGGAAAAAAGAACGATCTATTTAAAAGGATTACCACAGGCGGATATCCTGAAATGCTCTCACGAAAAGAGATTGAAAGGCAAAATGCATGGTTCAAATCTTACATTACAACTATTCTCCAGCGAGATGTAAGAGACCTTGCCAATATTGAAAAATTAAGTGATTTGCCAAAACTGTTAAAAATTTTTGCATCAAGAGCAGGCACTTTGCTGAACTTTGCGGAATTATCACGTTCAGCATCTCTCCCGCAAACCACACTAAGACGTTACTCAACTCTGCTCGAAGCGGTCTTTCTTAGTGTCTCTCTGCCGGCATATTCAGGAAATCTTTCTAAAAGACTGATCAAAACGCCGAAACTTTATTTAGGTGACAGCGGACTGCTTGCGCATCTGATTTCATTGGATAAAGCTAAAATTTATGCCGACCCATTGATCTGGGGAAGAACTTTTGAGAATTTTATCCTGCTCGAGCTTATCAAGTCGGTTTCGTGGAGCAAACACAATATATCAATTTATCACTTCCGCACCTCATCAGGACATGAGGTTGATTTTATTCTTGAACGCAGCGATGGCTCGCTTGTCGGGATAGAGGTAAAAGCTTCGTCACAGGTTAACAGTAAAATGTTCGATTTATTAAAAGTGTTAGCCGAAGAGACGGGCAGGAAATTTTTACGCGGTTTTGTAATATACACCGGTAATGAACCTGTACCATTTGCTAAAAATTTATTTGCTCTGCCTGCAAGTGTGCTTTGGTGAAAATTAATAAGATCAAATTAGGTGTAAAATGCAGATTTTGATGGCCTGTCCGCCTCATGTGTATTCAGCTTATTTGGCGGATTACATTTCATGCAGAGTATTCTTACATTTTCTGTTGCTTGTCCGACGAAATTCCTGAAAAGGAATGAAGTCGGGTAAGACTTGTGTCGTCCTTGGAAAATAGTGAAATCTTCCTTCAATATTTCAAACAACTATTAGTAAACATTCCTTTACAAATAGCAATACTATTTGTAAGCTTATCATGACAAATAGTAAGGGAACAACGAAATCTGATTTGAACCCATATGCGAGCGTCGATGAATTCTTTCGATTAATATTTCATCAAAAAAAATTGTAAGCCGCTGCCCTTCGCCAACCTTTAATGATTTTGTCTGGGGCGGTGATGTGGGATAGCTTTTTATTTTTTAATTGCAGAAATAATATTATTACAAGATTGAAAGATGGGAATTATGGAGTATCGAAATGGTTAAGTGCGATAGGAGCTTAGCGTGAGAAAAATGGTAGCCACAAAGTCCTCCAAATTTAAAAGAAGGTTTAATATCAAAAGATAATTCCTTTCTTGTCCGTCTCGTGGAGCTTTAGTTAATCTGGCGGACTACATTTCATGCAGAGTATACAAATGCATGCCCCGCTTCGCGGGGTTAGCAACCGTTAAACTTGTTCCCACCCTTTGAAAATGGTAAGTCGTGATTGGACTTGTTCAATGTTAGAAGGAGTGAATGTTTTCTTTTGAGCTGCAGATATTACATTACCTTATATCTCTTAATCAAACTTCTGATCTAATTTCAGTGGGATTTATACTTAAGTTGTTTCTCTCAGTATCATTGCTAAATAATCTTGTTCAACATCCTTTGATTTTGATATACAATTTTTCAAAGCCCTCCAAAGAGTAACATCAAGCTCAAATAATTTATATGATCCCTCCTTTAGACAACTATTTAACAATCTTGCCACATCAAGTTCATAGATTTTTTCGAATACTATCCACGTATCAGTGTCAAAATTATCTTGATTTGCGTCAATGAAATAATAATTTTTTTCAGCGTGACAGCCAAGAACTTTAGTTCTCCATTGTTTGTGTTGACTTGTTGTCAAGCATACTAGATATGGTTCGTCATCATGTGGTGTGTTAAGTATTATTAGGAGCTTGTTTTGAATTGATCCGTCATCAAACTTAAAATTGATGAAGAAAAAAACATCCCCCGCCTTCATATACTATTAAGTAACTCTCTATTCTCTTTATCAAGTAATTGTTTGTCTTTTACAATCCTTTCTGTTAAAGAGTTCTCTTCATCATCTAAGGACAAATAAAAATCTATTATAGCATTTTCACCTTTTTCTTTAACGGTTTTGTCCCATGGTGCATTTTTAAGATGAGTCGAGTCTGTCATTTGCTCTCCAATAGCCTCATAAAAAACATCAGCAATTTTTTTTAGCAAGTCTAATTCTCTTCTGGTGAATACTTTTTCATTGAAAGATTTTTTAGGTTTAATCACTAATTTCTTTTTATCGTTAATCTCATCGAATACCTCTTCCTCAACAAATAAAAATTTTTTCAAATCATCTGGATTTTTATCAGGGGAGATTTCATTATAAATCTGTTGTGGAACAGGACCCATTTTCCAAGCTTTATATATCTGATCAGTAACTGGTCTACCTGTTTCTTTAAAATGCCAGAAGTCCAAATAATACAAAAGCTTCATCAACTTAGTTTTATAGCAATGTTTTGTATTATTACAGAAGAAGATTATTGCATTAAATAACTTTTCTCTTTCACGAGAAAGTTTCATTTATGACATGCCTTGTTTTATTGATTAAATCTCTTTTCAAATATAGGAACATCTATTTACATATTGTAAACAATTATTTATACCCCCTATAATCAAGAATAAATTTAACCCAAAAAGTTCATTAAAAATGAACTTTTTGCCGAAGGCCGATACGTCCCGACTTGTCGGGACTATCGGGGTTAACCCCGACAAGCATTGTATGTATTTGATACTGATTATGCGAGATTAATTTTAATGATAAAACATTTACTTATAATAACTTATTGCTTGTCGGCCCTTAGGGCAAATTTTCCTAATGGAAAATTTGGGTTAAATTATTTTAGTTAAGAATGTCTTATCAGGTAATTTTTAACTATAAATGCTCAATTATTAAATCATCTCCTGCTATGTCTCGGGTTTTCATTTTGAATTTGTCTGTTGGCAGTAAATAAGAACCATTTATCTTCTCTTTTATTCCGGCTTTGTCTTCAAGGTCGAGATTGCTTTCCCAAATGCGTTCATAACGTTTATCTTTGCCGAATTCCTGTAACATGAATCCCCATTTTGTAAGAAGTTCCACGCCGGACTTTGCCGCTTTATCGTGAAGCTCGTAATTTTTTCTGAAAGCTTCTTTTGACTTGAAAGAATCTATCTCAAGCTTTTTCATAATTCGCTCTTAACTTAAGATACGAATTAAAATTATTTGTTTGGATGAGGTACGTTGTTGATGGAACACATATCCGTCAGCTAACGGACAAGTTAAGCGGACTTGCCTGCTGCAAGCAAGCTAAACGGAACTTACCTGACGGCAGAGTCTGTTGCACAAGTCTATTGTGTCACCTTGAGCGAAGCGAAAGGTCTAATTTCTTTAGAGAAGAGATGCTTCATCCACTGAGTCCATTTCACGTCCCAAACGTGGATTTAAGAATCTGCTATGGAAATTATAACGCCGTGTTAACAAGTAAATATTGGCGGAAAGCTTAGAATAGTATTAGACTTTTGTAAGCGTGCCCGCCCTCTGCCAAAGGCAGATAAAGTTGGCGGATTGCATTTCATGCAGAGTATGCGAACGCCTGCCCCGCTTCGCGGGGTTCGCGGCAGTAAGACCTGTGCTGCATTTTTAAAATAGCTACTAAATTTCCTCGAAACCTATTTCCTTTAAATATTCAAAAGTCGAATCATAAAAAGTAGGAATACGAGTTTGATCTTCTTTATTACCTGGAGGAACAACAATCACCATACCTTGCCGAGCACGAGTTAAAAGAACTCTATAAGCATTCTTTAAATAATTTTTTCTTTCTTCCTTTCTTATTTTGTTCCATCGCTTCCCAACAAATGACCAATGATCCCAGCCAGTTTTTGTGAATCTAAAATCAGCATCCCATGTAACACAAACCCAATCGAGTTCTAATCCTTGCACATCAAATTCAGTTGCAACATCTTCAAGATAATATGATGAGCGAGTATCATCTTTTCCATCAAGAAACCAATGAATTGGATCTACAGGCGATTTCACAAATATTGCATGAGGTTTTAATCGCTCGGCTTGTGACGAAACCACAATACCATAACGCTCCGAACCACGGGCCTGTTGCTTCAGCCATTGCTTTGCCTTTGAGAGATCACGCGTGATAACAATTGGATAATTCGATTTTATTTTTTCCAAAGTGTTTCTGGCTTCATCAAGATTGAGATCAAGTAATTGTTTTATCAATAGAGAGACGTGCTCAGCACGAAATGAACGCATTGAAACTGCAAGATGCAACGCATCATTGTATTCAACATTTGGGCGAGATTCCAGTTTCTTCAACATCTCTTCTGCACTATATTCACTATCGCTTAGCCGAGAAGAAATATATATATCCCAATCACTAAAAGATCGCTCAAGTGATTTGATCCACTCGCTAATTCCTGCTTCACCAGTATTGATTTCTTGACCGCCTCCTACCAAACATACAACAACAGCCCAATCTGGATGACGATCAAGACATGCGATTAAGAATTCCGGCTCGGACTGATTAAAATTAGGTCTTTTCTTTTTCCGACTCATAAAATTTGATGTCTGTTCTAAATTCCAAGCACGCTGTGCCTCATCAAATAACGCAACATGTTCAATGGGTGGAGATAATATATCAACAAGGCATTCATCTCGGAAGTTGTGAACATTCTGAATAAACATCTTAACCTCACTCATTGCCATGTTTTTTTTGATTTTACTCCCCTTTTCTTTTTCTCGTTTTACTTTATCGCGGGCTAATGCTTCGCGCAATATCGCTACGAGTGGACCATTGCCTGAAAGGAAAACGCTGTAAAGATCGTTGGATTTATCAAAGTGAGTAGTTGCTACGTGAAGCCCTACTAAAGTTTTACCAGATCCTGGAACGCCGGTTACAAAACAAATTGACTTGCGTGAATTTTCTTTTGAATTTTGAATTATCGTGGTTATTGCATCGGATGTTTGGCTTAAATTAATTGCGCTTGCATCACTCCGTGAAATATCTTCAACTGAATGATTGTTATATAGCGCCATTGCTGCTTCTATTATTGTAGGAGTTGGACGGTATCGTCCTTGTTCCCATTCTGTTCGATCAATTTCATTTCCCTCACAAAAACGTAAAACATTTTCAATAACGTCGCTAAGAATTTCGACATTGCTGTTGATGGGAAGAAGTACTTTGTCATTTTGTGGTGTCGAAGCAATAATTGAATAAATTTTCTTTGCTTTTGTAGCGATAAGAATCGGTGCTATGAACTGCTCGTGACTTGATTCGTGGAAATTTTTTAAATCCAGAGCATAGTCCATGACTTGATCTATAGCGTAAGAAGCATATTCCTTTTCACCGATTTTGAATTCGAGAACAAAGATCACTGGTCCAATAAGAACAACAGCATCAATTCGCTGCCCCATGCGTGGGATAGAATATTCAAAATATATTGAACCCTTGTACGGAGTTAAAACTTCTTTGAGAATTTCTATTTCCACCAACCATGCATCGCGTTGGGCTTGCTCTAAGGGAAATTCATTACCTAATGCTAATTTGCCAATTATCTCTTCATGGGAAGTCTTTAGAAAATTAACAATTGAGTCTGAATAAAATGCACGATTCAAATTATCCTCTTTGGGTATTTATAAAGACATTACAAACTTAGTCTCTATGGGGCATTTCCTCAATAATTATTTTCGATCTCTATTACTAATTAGACACCGTAAAATCAACAGCGGCTTGCGCATCAACAATATGAAGCATATTAAAAATTTAATCTAAATAATTTCATTCTTTATCCTTTCCAATTCCTCCCACCTTTCATAAAGATTCGCAGCTTTTTCCTTTGCCTCTTCAAGCTGCCGTTTAAGCTCGTTTGTTTTGGTTGCGTATTTTTCATAATAATCGGGTGAAGCAAATATTTTTTATTAATAACGTGCAGGATGAGTTTGTCATCTTTTTCTGTGAAAGTAATTTTTGTGCCTGGTTTAATTCCATACTTTCTCCGCAGCTCAACGGGTATTGTTACGCGTTCATTTGTTGTAATTTTGGCGGTTTTTATTTTATGGATTGTAGCATAAGAATTTTCTATTTCATCTCTAGTCGTTTTTTAGAAACTTCAATAGCTTTATGCAGCTTTTGTTGTAGCAGTTTTTTATCCGGCAATTCCGTTAGGTATTCTGCAACCTTTATACCTGACTTATCAAGCTGCAGTAATTCAATCTGCTCTTTATTTCCTTCTGCACAAAGAATTAATCCCAAGGCTGGCTTCTCACCGGGTTGCATTTCATATTTTTCAAGGTATCGAAGGTAAAGCTCCATCTGACCTTTGTAGGATGCCTTAAATTTCCCGAGCTTAAGGTCGATAGCAATCATTCGTTTAAGCCTGCGGTGGAAGAAAAGCAAATCCAAATTAAAATCTTCATTATCTATTATCATTCGTTTCTGCCTTTCAATGAAAGTAAATCCTTGTCCGAGTTCCAAGATAAATTTTTCAATTTCTCTCAGAATTGCATCTTCAAGTGCTTTTTCTGTAAAAGAATCTTTTAGCCCCAGAAAGTGAAGTAAATACGGATCGCGGAAAACAAGGTCCGGCGTCAATACATCGCTGTCTCTTAATTCTTCGATCTCTTTTTTGATAAGTTGGTCCGGTTTCTTACTTATGGCAGTCCGTTCATATAGCATACTATCAATTTTCTGTCGTAATGTGCGAACACCCCATTTTTCAATCCGACACATTTCGGCATAGAACTTCCTTTGGAGCGGCTGTTTCAAAGGTAAAAGTGTTATGAAGTGGGACCAGCTTAAATATCGTGACAGCGTAACGACAATCTTCTCTTCAGAAAAGATGGTAGCGAATTGTATCATTCTGCGTAGATTTTTTTCTTCAAAACTATCTCCATATTCCTGAACCAATTGTCGTGACAGCGTAACGACAATTTGCTTACCGTATTCAGCCCGCTTGTTTTCTAAAATGTCTTTGTTAATTCGCTTGCCTATTTTCCAAAAAAGCATTGTCATTGAGGCATTGACAGTAATTGCAATAAAGTTCTTGCTATCCTCAATAAGCTCTTTAATGTCATTAAACAGCTTTTTTTCATTGTTAATATTTACCAAGCTCTTCTTCATATCATTTTATAAAGGTTGGTGATACTTATTTTCGAATTTAACTACACCATCGCTGTTTCTCAACAATTACTTTCACAAATCCTTCCCCCGTTTCAAACGCGGTTTTTAAATGCTTATCCCAGTTTACCTGGCGCAATTCGGGATTAAATTTGGTTGTGCCGTGCCGCTCGTCCTGGCTGTCATGGGTGACTCCATGATAGACGCATTAATTCGGTCATGGTATCGACCATGACCGCAGAGTAAAGCGGGGCAGGCTGACATCCTTGGAACCTAAATAACTTCATTCTTTATCCTTTCCAATTCCTCCCACCTTTCATAAAGATTCGCAGCTTTTTCCTTTGCCTCTTCAAGCTGCCGTTTAAGCTCGTTTGTTTTGGTTGCGTATTTTTCATAATAATCGGGTGAAGCAAATATGTTTTCAATTCTTTCAACTTCTGACTCAACGGCAATTATTTTTTTTTCAATCTGCTCAAGTTCTTGAGCATCTTTGTAGCTTATCCGCCGTCGCGGATTTGTCTTTGGTTTAACCCATGTTTCGGAGGCGGCATCTTTTTTTCCTTTCGGTTTTGAGGTTTCTCCTTCCAGGCTTCGACGCTTTCGTTTTTCAATATAATAATCATAATTACCTTCGCTGTAATAGATCTCTCTGTCATTTTCAAAAGCCAGTATACCATTGCAGACCCGGTTCAGGAAATACCTGTCGTGACTAACAACAATTACACATCCTTCAAATGCTATCAGGGCTTCCTCAAGTATTCTTAAAGTGGGCAGATCAAGATCGTTTGTAGGTTCATCGAGCAGAAGAAAATTGCCGCCGTTGGATAATATTTTTGCAAGTGTTAGCCTGCTTTTTTCACCGCCGGAAAGTTTCCCCACAAGCGTATTTATCCTGTCATCGGTAAAAAGAAACCGTCTCAAGTATGTCCAAACACTCAGCTGATATTTACCGAATTTAATAACCTCGCTCCCCTCACCAATTACTTTGATGACAGTCTCATCATCATTTAACAGCAGCCGTGCCTGGTCTACATAATTGAATTCTGTTGTTTCGCCAACTTCTATTTTACCTGAAGTGGGAGCCATCTCTCTTAAAATAATTTTCAGAAGAGTTGTTTTACCAACACCATTATCTCCTACTACCCCAATTTTCTTTCCCGCTTCAAAGTTAAAACTAAAGTTATCAAACAGAATTTTATCTCCAAGCTTAATACCGATATTTGTAAGCTCAACAATTTTTTTTCCCAAACGTGCGGCGGGAGGAATGATCAAATCGACATCAACATCTGCTTCAAAATTTTTCTGTGTAGAAACTTCGTAAAAATTGTTAAGCCTGCTTTTGGCTTTTGTTCTTCTTGCTCTCGGACCCCTTCTAACCCACTCGAGTTCACGTTTTAGAAAAGCCTGCCGTTTGTGTTCTTCAACTTCTTTAACTGCCTGTACCTCGGTTTTTCTAATAAGATACTCCGTATAATTACCCTGATGAGAATAGAATGAGCCTGAAGAAAGTTCAACAATTCTGTTTGCGATCCTGTCCAGGAAATAACGGTCATGTGTAACAAAGATGCTGGTTCCTTTATAGCCTGCAAGAAAATCCTCTAACCATTCTATTGATTTTGTATCAAGATGGTTTGTCGGTTCATCAAGAATAAGTAAATCAGGTTTGGATATTAATGCACGGCAGAGTGCAACTCTCCTTTTTTCACCTCCGGATAAACTTGAAATATCTCTGCTGGTGTCCGGCGCATTTAAAGACCGGACAAGAATATTAATTCGTTTTTCAAGATTCCAGGAATCCATCCGTAAAATTGTTTCTTCAAGATGATGTTTATTGGGTGAGTCGAACGGTGTCTGCTCATATTCAGAAATTAAATCCAATTCATTTTTAGCGGCGGATACAATATTTTCATATACATTTTTAGTCTCATCTAAAGTAAATTCCTGCGTAAGAAAACCGATTACAAGATCTTTTTTCCTGGCTACTTCTCCTGAATCGGGATGCATTAAGCCAGAAATGATTTTCAGAAAAGTAGATTTCCCGGCACCATTCTTTCCGACCAAACCTATTCTATCCAATTCATGAACGCTTAATGATGCTTTATTCAATACGATTTGTTCGCCGTAGTGTACTTCCAATTCCAGTGCGGATAATATAACCGGCGTAACATTGTCAGCCATAACTAAAAATTTCCATGCAAATAAATGAAGGGCAAATATACACCTATAGGGGTTAATTAATTACTGGATTAATGAATTGCTCACAAATCAGCATTGGGGTTTGAATAAAAATGAAACTATGTGGAATTATATGCATCATATTACTGTCATTCCGCACTTGTCCGAAGGACTCCTTTGGAGATGCGGAATCCATTTTCGTGGCATTCATGGTGCGACTCCCGCAAAGCGGGGCAGGCTGACAGGCTTGAATAGCAATAACTTTGAGCTGCTATGTGAAAAATAGATTTATTTGGTCAGCAGTACAATAAATAGGATAAGATGCTTAAATAGCTTAATTTGTGCCAGTGATTTTTATGGTTATTCATGCCTTAGGCAAAGTATTCCTCTTTAATTACCGCTTATTATAATTATTTATAAAGCTTCATTCAATTAACCGCTGTTTTAAAACATACATCTCCCAATATTATCGGGGGGAAAAATTTAACCCGGCAAATTATTAAGAAAGAAATATGTCATTCGAAAATCTGAATTTAATTAAGCCCATACAAACGGCACTAACTAACGAAGGTTATATAATACCGACACCTATTCAGCAGCAGGCAATTCCACTGATAATGGAGAGAAGAGATCTTCTCGGCTGCGCACAAACCGGAACCGGTAAAACTGCCGCATTCGCTATTCCTATTTTACAAATTCTCAGCGAAATGAGAGAGCCCGGCAGACCCAAAAGAAGAACAATAAAAGCTTTAATCATTACACCTACAAGAGAGCTTGCCGTACAGGTCAGCGACAGCTTTAGTGTTTATGGAAAAAATACGGGATTAAAAAACACGGTTGTATATGGCGGAGTTTCACAGTCCGGTCAAACAGATAAACTAAGACAGGGTGTGGATATTCTTATTGCTACTCCGGGCAGACTGCTCGATCTGGTAAATCAAAAATTCATTGATCTTTCTCATATAAATTTGTTTGTTCTAGATGAAGCAGACAGGATGCTGGATATGGGTTTTATCCACGATGTAAAAAAAATTATTGCTAAGCTTCCTGCCAAAAGACAATCTCTCTTTTTCTCAGCTACAATACCCGCAGAAATTATAAAGCTTGCTAATACAATATTGACTGATCCGGTAAGAATTGATATTACTCCTCAATCAAAAACAGTTGAAGTGATTAAGCAGGCAGTATATTTTGTTTCAAGACCTGATAAAAAGAAGTTGCTTATTCATATTTTGAAAAATGAGGATGTTTCTTCTGCTCTCGTATTTACTCGGACAAAACGAGGCGCAGATATAGTTTCCCGTTATTTAAATGATGCTAAGATCCATACTGCTGCCATTCACGGGAACAAATCGCAGAGCGCAAGACAAAAAGCATTGGATAATTTTAAATCTCTGCGTACAAGAGTTCTGGTTGCAACAGATATAGCTGCAAGAGGAATAGATATAGATAAATTATCTCATGTGTTTAATTATGACATTCCTGAATTCTCAGAAATATATATTCACAGGATTGGCCGTACCGGAAGAGCCGGACTGGGTGGAACAGCGTTTTCCTTCTGTGACGCGGAGGAAAGATATTATCTTAAGGAAATAAACAAGCTGATAAGAACCCCTATTCCTGTCATAGAAGATCACCCCTTCCATTCAAGTGAGATAATTAATAGTAGTATTGAAAAACCGGTTAAGAAATTCAGGGCTTCAAAAAAACCGGGTTCATTCCATTCACACAATGATTCTCCGAAGGAGTCCTACCGGACAAAAAAAAGATGGTCAGAAAAATTTCGCGGTAAAAATGGCAGAAGCAAAATTAAAGAAAATAGATAAGGCTGTTTTGAACGCCTGATTTATTTACCATAGTCTAAGGCGGATATGTTCCGCCCAAAATGAAAAGTTAACAACCTCCATTAATCTTAGGGCACCTCTAAAAACTATAAATTTGTTTTTTAAAACCATTTGCGTTTTAATCAACGGCGGCAAATAAATTGGGCTAAAGCCCTTGTTGGATAGGGCTTTAAATAACCCCACGCTTAAGCGTGGGGTTAAAAAAGAAATCCGTTCATTATGGACTTTAGTCCTCATTTTTTAGTTATTAGAGATGTCCCTTAATTACTAATCCTTCAATGCAAAATCAACAGCAGCTTGCGCGTGTATTTTAAGAGTGTTAAAAACCGGATGGAGAGTTAATTATTACTAATCCCATATATCTTTTAATTCCTTAAGATTGCTTATTGCCTTTTTCACAACATCGGCAGGCAATCGAAATTTCTCTTGAACTAATTCGGGAACATCTTCAAATAAAATTTTAACGGTTGAAGATTCGCTCTCAATTGTTTCGGTAAGATGCAAGTTCCTTAAAACAACAGAACTGTTTTCAAAAAAGCGAGTGATCAGGAGTGCATTCATAAACAGTGCATCATCCATGTATGAGTCCATAATCACTTTCCGGAACTCATCTATTTTGCGCGGATGTGGTTTAGCTGTGTACTAGTGTTTCAATTCTCCCATGTAATACTGCTCAAGGTGCGATGTACTGTCGTCATTCTTCGGTTTGAGAATATATTTCTCCTTGCCGGAAGTAATAGCATAATTTTCCAAGAGGTCTCTCGGCAGAGGTTCCAGAAAGGGGGCTGCATAACCTTCGTCAACAATAAATTCGCTTCCGTTTATTTTTACTATGGAAATAAGATGCACATCGGGATTTCTCATATCCGCTCTGTAAAGTTTTATATCATAACCAAGATGTTCAAGGAGTAAATAGAGATAATAATTATTTGCGTAACAAGTCCCTCCGAAATTGTATTTTTCAATATCGTCAAGATATTGTGAAAAATTTGGGATATAGTTCGATCCCTGCTGTTTATAATAAAGCTTGGAAATATTTTCAAAGGGTATTTTAATGAGATGAGCTTTCACGATTTTTTTAAGCAGCTCAAGCGAGGGGCTTGATGCATCAACTTCCAACAGTGTAAGATATTTTTTGAAAAGAGTTTTGTCGTCGGTCCTTGCTGTTAATGTTTTTAGTTTAAGCTTATCTTATAACTTCTTTTACTTCAACAGCAGGTGTGTGGTTGTTGAGCAAGGATGTAAGAGTTTCACTTACGGTAAACTTTTTGCCGATAAACGGGAAATCTGCAATTTCGATGGCGGTGATTATTTCAATTTACAATTTCATGCACATCGTGTACATCTTTAGCTAAAAACTTTTTTTTTGCCTTTAGTTTTTTAAACAGTTCGAGTTGTTTGCCCTGCAGTTCTGACTTATATTTTGCTTCAACTAATATTTTATTTCGAGTTATAAAATCGATTTCGATGCCTTCTTTGTAAATATATGCCGGGTTAAGATGCTTGAGCTTAAGATAAACATAGTTTTCAAATAAGCTCCCTTTGTCTCTAAAACCTGTAAATATATTTCTGATACCCAGATCGGCAGCATATATTTTTTTTGCCGATAAAATTCTCTCGTTGGTGGTTCCAAATCGCGGCAAAAGGTGTACAAGATAAGTGTCCTGAAAGTGTTCAAGATATCTCCTAACAGTATCGGGTGAAACTTTTAGAATATTGGCAAGCTTATTTATGCTGAAAAGTTTGCCCGCCCGTTCCATGAGCAGAAGAAAAATCCTATACGACACCATCGTATAAAAAGTCAATAAATTATACGATACTATCGTATATGTTTTATGTTAAGCTGTAAATGATCTGTTAGCAGCTACGGGACGACAAGCATGGTGGATGCTACGTATTCTCAATAAACTTATCGGCAGGTGCAAATTAAGCCGGCGAATCCGGTAACAAGGCAATCGATAACTTCTTTTTATGAAACTTCACGCTACCTCTGCTCAACCATCCAGTTAAAGACAGGCTTTACAATTATTTTTTTACCATTAAGTTCAAGCTCGTCATTTTGCTCAAGCGTAAGAATGTAACCAACTTTTTGCTTTGTATAATTTAATGCTTCCAGCAAACCGTTAATTTCACGGTCTTTATTATCTTCATTTAAATCGAAACAAACTTGATACGCGTTCAGTTCATTTCTACTGCTGCGTGATATAAAGTCACACTCCCGTTCTTTTTTAAAGTAAAACACTTCGAGGTCCATTCGTTTTAGCTGTGTAAAAACAACGTTCTCCAACATGCGTCCTTTATCTTGAGAAAAAGAAACCGAGTTTGCTTTAATTAATCCTGTATCGATTGCATAAACCTTTTTCTTATTTACAAGCCGTTTCTTATAAGAAAAATCGAACTGCGGAATTGTAAAAAGCATATAGCTGTTCTCAAAATAACCTACAATCGAGATTATAGTGTTCACGCTGCCAAGATTAAATAATTTCTTTAAACTTTGATAGCTGAACTCCTTACCGACATTTGATAAAAGATATAATGCTAGTTCCTTCACGAGCTTTGGATTTCGAAGACCATAACGCACAGTAATATCGCGTATGATGATATCATTAAAGAGCTCCTGGAGTATTTGTTCGTTGCCAATTTTTAGATATTCGGGAAAGCCTCCTAAATATAAATAATTATTAAAGCTTTCAGTCGTCATTTTCTGTCTTGTCAATTTCAGAAATTCGGAGTATGAGAAGGGTATAAAATCGTATTTTAAGCATCTTCCTGTAAGCTTTGTACCAAGCTCTTTGCTAAGCATTGATGCATTTGATCCGGTTAAAATCACTTTTTTCTTTCTATCGAGAAGTGTTCGGACATATCTCTCCCATCCTTCAATGATTTGTATTTCATCAAACAAATAATAATTCGAAGTGCCTTCAGCTGAAAAAACCTCATCGAGTCGATTGAAATCTTTTTGATCGAGGCCAAATATTCTAACATCCTCAAAATTGAGATAATTGAAATCATCCATGGATTTAGTCAATTGCAGAAGCAGTGTGCTCTTGCCCGCTCTTCGGATTCCTGTGATTATGGAAGCAAGCCCGGCAGAAATCTTAATCTCTTTCAGCTTTTCTCTCTCAATACCTCGATCGGAATGCAGTAAATTTTCTTTTTGCGATTTAATGGTTTCCAGAAGAGTGCTCTTCAAGATCATAAATAAATCCTTTCATTATTAATGAACAATATTGTTCAATAAAGATGAACAAAAATAAAAAGATTATTATTCAATTCAAAGAATGGGGAACTAACAATTTTCTGGCATGACCCCTTTCCAAGCTCAATGTGGCGCATGCGTGCTTTATGAATTCACTCGCCGAAGCTTTTTCAACATCCGAAGTTTTACGTAGGATGTAGCGTAGGCGAGCTATTTTATAACCTGCATCTTCTTCGTTTCAACATACGAACCGGCACGTAATTGGTAGAAGTAAACACCGCTTGGTAATGGAAAATGGTAAATGGAAAAAGGAAAATGGTAAACTCCAGGTTCTTTAATTTTATCAACAAGCGTTGCAACCTCTCTTCCGAGAAGGTCATAAACTTTTAGAGTGCAGAATGCGGAGTACGGAATGTGGAATTCTATTATAGTAGCCGGATTAAAGGGGTTCGGATAATTTTGATAAAGCTTGAATCCACTGATAATAATATTATAATCAACAGAAGTTGACGGCGGACGGAATTCTTCAAGCTCGGCGATCTGTCCCGGTATGTTTAACCCGAGCGAATCGACATACAACGGTTCCTGTCTCGATTTAACGATGAATCGATCCTGTGCAAGCCAATCCTGAACAGGCAGACTAAATAAATCGATTAGGAGTGGCGGAAGGGGCCATGGAAGAGCAATTCGGTACTGCACAACAATTTCAGTTTTGAATGTCATGGTGCTGAATGTTCCGGCTGGTACAGTAATCGACTCTGTTCCGAGCCGTGTTCCCCGGAATACAAATCTAAGCGGCAGCGTTCCTAATCCGGGAATTGTTAAAGTGGTATCTAATTGGAAAATAGTATAACGGCTTCCAAGCGATGCACCGAAACGATAGGTCTCAAACCAATCGGGGAGTCTGAATTCGAACGTATCTATCTCAACCGATCTTTGATGTGTGAAGATGCTCGATCCTTGTGCCGCATACCATGACGAATCGAACAGCAAGCCGTCTTCTGTTTTTCTCATACGGATGAGAGTCTGCTTTCCCAAAAAGCTCGTGAACGCGACTGAAGAATCTATTTGAATAATGATCGGGCCCGTAGGTATGCCTGCGGAATCCAAAGCTTGAGTTTTAAATTTCCAGATGTTGCCAACAGTTGTCGGCAGATAAGATGAGGCAGTTTGAGAAAAAGCCGAACTGAAAAAAACCGCTAATAAAAATAAAGCTATTCTGGTTTTCATATTCTACTCCCAAACTGATAAGTAATTTACCTCTTTGATCTTTCCGTAAGATTCAACCTGCGGTTTGACCTCGCTACTGTTTGTAACGATCATCATTAAAAGGTCATCCATCAAAAAATATTTTTGAATAACTTTTTCAATTTCTCTGCGTGTTACATTACGAATATTATTCACCCAATCGGCAAGATAGTTCTCTCCTCGTTTATAGAAGATCATATCGGCCATGTACATCGTAAGCATTTCAGGCGACTGAAGATCGCGGGCAAAATCGCCGATCAAATAATTTTTTGATTTGAGAATTTCTTTATCCGTAGGACCTTTCTCTCTGTACTTCTTTAATTCGGTAAAAAGCACATCGAATACTTCTTTAACTGTTGAGTTTTTTGTGAAGGTTGAGATCGAGTAAGTTCCGCCATCCTGATAAGCTGCAAAAGAGCTTGACGCACCATAAGATAAGCTCCGCTTCACGCGTATCTCTTCCACCAGCCGCGATGTGAATCCGGTTCCAAACACAGTATTAGCGACTTGAACTGCGTAATGATCCTTATCGTTAACTTTCATTCCCTTATTACCGAATCGGATCTGGGTTTGAGTAACATCAGGTTTATCGATTATGATTAATTGCCTGCCTGAAAAATATTTTTGCTCTTTAGATTCGAATTTTAACTCATCTCCTTTTTTCCAATCTGCAAAAGCATTTTTTAACTGCCCGAGCATTTCTGTCTTGTCGAAATCACCGAAAAGAACGAGCAGAGAGTTATTCGGAACAAAATATTTTTTGTAATGCCATTTAATCGTGTTTTGATCGATGTTGAGCAGCGATCTTTTTCTTCCTTTGAGAACTTTTCCGTATGGATGTCCTTCAAATATCTCTTTTAAAAATGCAGCGGAAATTATTGCATTCGGTTCTTCGAGTGCTGCATCGATCTCGGCAAAACGCTTTTTAATCTCCTTATCAACTTCGGATGATGGGAATGTCGGATTCATCACTACGTCTGCAAAAACTTTTAATCCATCTTGAAAATTTATTTTCAAAAATTCAGAAGAGAGACTCACATAATCGTAGCTTGTTGACACATTGATGCTCGAACCGAGAAATTCAATCTCTTCGGCAATGTGTTCTGCTTTTCTCGTTGCAGTTCCCTTCTTTAAAAGCTCTGCTGTGATGCTTATTAATCCGTCTGAACCGTCGGGATCAAGTCTAACTCCTCCTTTTAACATAAGCCGCATCTGGATCAATGGAAGTTTTTTATTTTCGACGAGAACAACTGTTAAACCATTCTCAAAAGTATTGACAGCAAAATCCGGGACCTCGATCTTCTGTGCCGATAAGATTTGTACGAATGCGAGTAAAGCTAAGATAATTTTTTTTATGTTTATTTCCCCGATGGTAATAATGTTACAACTGTTCTCTGATCTTTAACGAAATATTTTTTTGCCGCTTTTTTTATCTGCTCTTTTGTAACCGCGCCATATTTTTCCGCAAGATGAAAAGCGTTTTTATAGCTTCCGGTTAGTGTGTGATAGTACCCGATGCGGAATCCGATAGATTGATTCGTTTTGAAATAGCTGAGCAATTCTCTTATTTTTTTATTTTTAACTTTTTCGAGTTCGTTATCCGTTATTCCTTTTTCAGTCAGCTCATCCAATATTTCATAGACGTTTGATTCGATCTCCTTGATATCTTCTCCCTGTCTTGCTTGAACATAAATCTTGAACAAACCCGGATGTTCAAACTCATCTTGCGAAGCCCAGACTTCAACTGCGGTTTGTTTGTCATTGATCAGACTTTTCACCAGCCGAGAACTCTGCCCGCCCGATAAAATTTCAGAAAGGAGATCCATTGCATAATGATCAGGATCGGAAACAGAAACAGATTTATAACCGATAAGGAAAGAGCTTAGCTGTACATCGCGTTTTAATTCGATCCTCTTTTCTCCGTTTTGCGAAGGCTCGGCGTTGTTGATTTTTTGCGGCGGCGTCTGTGCCGGGATCTTGCCAAAATATTTTTCGAAAAGTTTTATTGCCTTCTTTGTATCGAAATCGCCCGTGAGCACAACTACTGAATTATTCGGTGCATAATAAGTTCTGAAATAATTTTTACAATCTTCAAGCTTAATGTTTTCAAGGTCTCCCATCCATCCAATGACAGGGAATTGATATGGATGTGCAACATACGCGTGTGCATATAATTCTTCTTCAAGCTTGTTTTCTGGATAGTTATCGACTCTCAAACGTCTTTCTTCCATAACGATGTAACGTTCCTGTTCTAAATTCTGCGAGTCAAGTTTGAGGGCTTTCATCCGGTCTGCTTCCATATCAAGAACGAGTTCAAGCTTATCTGAATTGAATTCTTCCCAGTAATTTGTAAAATCATTCCAAGTGCTGCCGTTCGAGTAACCGCCGTTTTCTTCGAGTAAACGATCGAACTCTGTAGGTTTATATTTTGCCGAACCGTTGAACATCATGTGCTCGAAAAGATGAGAAATGCCGGTGATGCCGGGTCTTTCGTTCTTGCCTCCCGCTTTGAAATATACAAAGTAGCAGATGCTCGGAACCGTATGATCTTCGACGAACAATATCTTCATTCCGTTTTTCAAGTTGTGCTCTGTCACATTTATGTTTTGAGCAGAAAGAATACCTGCAACGAAAAACATTAGTAAAAAAAATATCTTCTTCATTATTAACCTTGAGTATTTATTATTTTTCGTGTGAACAAATTTCTGTCAGGACGCCATTAGTCGCCTTTGGATGAATGAATGCAATTTGAAGCCCCTCGGCTCCAAGCCGCGGCTCGGAATCTATAAGTTGAATATTTTTCTCTTTCAGCTCGGTCAACTTAGATTTTATATCATCAACAGCAAATGCGATGTGATGAATTCCTTCTCCGCGCTTCTCAATGAATTTAGTGATAGGGCTTTCAGAAGACGTTCCCTCGAGAAGCTCGATTTTTGTTTCGCCAACTTTAAAGAATGCAGTTTTTACTTTTTGATCTGCGACCTCCTCCACAGCATAACATTTTGTCCCGAGAAAGTCTTCATAGAATTTAATCGATTGATCCAAGTCTTTTACCGCAATTCCAATGTGTTCGATGTGTGTGATCATGATTTGTCGATATCCTAATTTAATACCAAAATAATAATCGAAACGGTAAACAAAAAGTGTTTATAATTCATCCTCACTTATGAATATCCTCTCATAAAAATTTTTTCTTGCAAATTAAACTGCATTGTTCCAATTTCAATCTAAGAAATAGTCAAATGCGAGTTGGTTGTGCTAAAATATAGAGACTTTGAAAATAATGGTATACAAAAATTAACTTGGAATTCGCAAAATGTTTCAGGTGATGTTTATTCTGCTGTAATGAAATGTGAAAACTGCCTGCAGGAAATCAGATTTTTCAGTAATTCATTATATTTCGATATAAAGCTACGGTAAGATCTCTAAGAGGAACAGAAAGAAAATGAAAAGTAAATTTTTTATTCTATGTCTTTTAATTTTTACTCAGCCATTGATTGCGCAAAACTCGATAAAAATTATGACTTACAATCTTGAAGGAATGAAGCCTGGTACCGATCCGCAAACCAGACTGTATTACATCATCCAAAATCTAAAACAATTAAATCCCGACATCATTGGACTTCAAGAAATAAACGAAAGCTTAAACGGTGGAGGTCTCGACAATCAGGCAAAATTAATTGCTGATTCTTTATCTGCTCATTTCGGAATTACCTATCATCGTTATTATAGTTACACCCATTTATCGTGGTACAATCAATTCAGAGAATTCATCGGCATCATATCCAAATATCCTGTTGAGCAGGAAGGATTTCTGCAATTAGTCCCCGGTGCATTTCCAAGAAAAGTAGTTTGGAATTACATAAATACACCGTTGGGTAAGATAAACTTCTTCAATACTCATCTTGATTATCAAAGCCAAAGCATAAGAATCCAAGAAGTTCAACAGATTTTGCAGTACATTTCCACAAAAGATGCATCCTATCCGAGCATTGCTACTATTCTTACCGGAGACTTTAATGATACACCTTTAACTCCAACTATCGCTTTGTTAACAGGAGGAAATTTCTTTGATAGTTATAATAAAGCCAATCCCGGTTTATTGGGTTATACAATGCCGTCGAATGCTCCAACTTCGCGCATCGATTACATATTTTACAATAAGAACAGTCAACTTAAAATCGATTCTTCAACAGTTGTAATGAATGTTCCATACCGCGGGAGTAATTACTGTTCTGATCATCTGGGCGTAATGTCAATCTTTACTAAAACTCCAACGGCAAGTGCCATAAACTGGAAACCATTCTTTACTCTTCAACCTAATGAAGGGATAAATTTTATTTTAGACACTACTGCCGTCATATCAAATGTTGGCGTGCCGGGATTAAATATTGCGAATGACGGAAGAGTGATTCTCGGATTTGGCGGCCCTGGTTTGATGCGAAGAGGTGTTGCAATAACGAATGATACAGGAAAAACTTTTACAATTTTATCAGGGATCAATTCTCCCCAGCAGATTGATGGCGGATTTATTTATTTGCCTGATGGAAGAATCCGGTTTGTAACAGAGGAACCCGCGCCGGACAGAACGCCAACAAGGCACAAAAGCAGAATTGTAAGCTACATTTCTTCCGACGGTTATAATTTTACTAAGGAAGCTGGCATTCGATATCAGCCGGGGTTGGCAGATGATTCGATATCAAGTGTACCATCAGTGATTCAAATTCAAGATTCGCTGTGGAGAATGTACTATGTCGGAGATTTTTACAGAACGAATGGAACCCGTACTGCAATTACAACTGACTGGGGAATGACCTGGCAAAACGAATCTTTCGGAAACATTCTCGGAGTTGATGATGTTGATCCACATCCGGTTTATTTGAGCAATGGGAAGATTAGAATTTATTACCGGACCAAAATGCGCGGAGGAGTTTCGGGTCCGAGCGGCATTGCGTGCATTGATGGCGATGGAAGATATTTCGATACAACTAAATCGCGATTATTAATTCCGGACGGAACGAAAGGATTGCCGCTGCTTCTCGATCCTGCTGTTATAAAGTATCCAAACGGTGAAGTTGCGTGTTATATCGGAGCGGCACCTGCATTCGGTCAGCCAACAGTTCCGAAGATTGTCGCTGCCTGGTCGAAGAAAACGACTATCGTAAATCCTCTCGACAATTCCGTCCCAAAGGATTTCAAACTTTTTCAAAATTATCCAAACCCGTTTAATCCAAGCACGCGGATTGAATTCTACATTCCTAACTCTGCATTCTGCACTCTAAAAGTTTTTGATCTTCTCGGAAGAGGAGTTGCAACACTTGTTGATGAAGTTAAAGAGACTGGAATTCACAGTTCTACACTCTCCACTCTATATTCTCCGTTGCCCAGCGGAGTATATTTCTACCAGCTTCGTATCGGTTCGTATGTTGAGACAAAGAAGATGATCTATCTCAAATGATTAGGTAGTTAGAGTCAGTTTGTTAATTTTAAAAGGATAACTCCTTCCGTCGGTTCGAGCTTTAAGATGTCTTTAATGAATTTCGGTTTGTCTTTTTCTTCATAGACCTTTAGTCCGTCAGCGAGCGCCAGCCATTCACCTTCGGGAAGTTTAATCTCACTTTTAATTTTGCTGTCACCATTAACAAAAACAAGTAATTCCTTTCCATCTCCAATTTTTGAAATGTATCCTACGCCAAATTCATTGGAAGTATCTGCAAGAAAAGAAATATCTTGCAAAGAAGCTTTTCTAAGCTGCGGATATTTCTTTTTGAGGGAGATCAATCCTTTATAGTATTGCAGAAGCTCATTATTCCATTCAGCCTGCTCATAATTGATATAGTTCGTCTCATTGTCTTTTTCATAACTATTATGGTCCAGAGTACCGATGTGAATATCGGGGGATTTTGTATGAGCGATTATTTTTGACCGGGCAAACTCCTGTCCGGAATGGATCATAACTGGTCCTTGAAGCGAGAAGAGGGTTAACGCAGCAAGCTTGTGGATTTTCATTTCCTCTTTGGTAAGTGTAACTAATTTTTTTACATCTTTTACGGCGTCGTTCTTCTCAATTTTGCTGATTGCCAGTCTCACAAAATCGCCGAGTGTGTAGCCATCGTGCGATTCGAGATAATTGATCGAATGTTCTGATTTCTGAAACAGCCCTGTCATTATTTCAAGTGTTCCGGAAAAGAATTTTTTTATTGTAGCGGAATTTACACCATGATCCCAATTTCCAAAAATGAATCCTTTACGATTAAATGGATTTTCTCCCTTGATCCCGTTTCGTGCAACGTCGTTCCATGCAGCCCAGCCCATTTTTGAAAAACTTGCAGGATCGTAACCTCCGCCCCACGGTTCAGCAATGATGATTACATTCGGATTTATCTTTTTAGCTTCTTCAATTATCATCTTACAAGTCTCACGGTCGATAAGCTGAGCCAGATCAAATCGAAACCCATCGATTTTATATTCGGTCATCCAATGTTTTATGCTTTCAAGTATCAATTTTCTGAACAATGGACGCTCGGTTTTCGCATCGTTGCCGCAGCCGCTGAACGATAGAAAATTTTGTAATGAGTCTAACCTGAAATAATATTTTTTGTCGATGTACTTAAATGGATTCCAATCATACTGCGAAGAGTGATTGTAAACGACATCAAGAATTACGGCAATACCTTCTTTGTGAAATGCTTTAACCATCTCTTTGAATTCGGTAATCTGTCTTCCGTCGGCACCATTCCATTCACCCAAATTACTTTTTCCATTTGACGCATAATAACTTTCCGGCGCGAAGAAATAGGTCGACATATATCCCCAATGATTTCGTTCGTAGGGATTCCACGAATTATAATATCCGCGGTAATTTCTTTTGTATGGAATTTCCCAATTCGCAAAATCATGAACGGGAAGAAGCTCAATTGCATTCACACCAAGTTCTTTCAGATATTTTAATCCGCCGGTAATTTCTTTTTCAGTCAAGCCAAGATATGAGCCGGGATTTTTTGAACGCGAAGAAGGATGAACTGTCATATCGCGGACGTGCATTTCGTAAATGACAAGTTCGTCCATTGAGAGTTTTGTCCAATCAGTTCCCTCCCAATCAAAGTCATTTTTATAAATTAAAGTTCTTGATTCGTGTTCGTATGAATTCTTTGATGCAACTGCAGTCGAGTAAGGATCGGCAATCAATACATTTGCATCGAACATTTCCGTTTCATCTTGCGGTCCGTCTACTCTGTAGACATAATATTTATTCCAAAGCTCGTCGTCGATAGTTAAGCTCCAAACGCCATCTGTATCACGGCTCATAAAATATTCTTTACCGTAGTCATCTCTAACATCGTCAAACAATACAAGCTTAACCATTGAAGCTCTCGGTGCAAAAAGGTTAAAATTAGTCTTGCCGTCTTTAATTTCCCAGCCGAGTTTTTTATCTGTTGTGAATTTGTCGAACACTCTTCCGGGTTCGGCTTTTACTTTTCCGAATCCTTTTATTTCTGCAAATACCGGCTTTGATAATTCTATCTCTGATGTATACAGGAATAGAATGTCATGATGCTGTTCAATATTTTTTAGTGCCGCGCCGGATAATTTAACATCTTCCGGTTTTATAGTTAGATTATTAAATGGCAATTTTACAGCGATCGAGTCGAAACTTATTATTTCAGCCGAAAGTTTTAATTGTGCTTTTGTAATTCTTGTCATGCTAGTAATTAATACTACCGATAATATAATTATCGAGATTATTGAATGATATTTCATTTTAATACCGATTTTGTGTTTCAAATATAAAAAAATGCAGCGTTGGATATTCATATTTGATTTTATTAGTGTTAATCTTAAAAAATCTCCGAAGGAGTCATTCTGACATAATAACCTTAATGATCCGTGTTCCATTTTCTTAGTCGATAGAAAACTTGTTTTTTTTACCCGGTTGAAACTTTTTTGACAGAAAATCATCAAACTCAAAAATGAGAGAATTTATATGAAAACCAAAAAAGCTTATATCAAACAAATATCAGGAATTACATTCGCAGGAAAAACTGATTCAAATCACTGGATCACAATGGACGGACCGGAAGATTTCGGCGGTAGCGATGCCAGCATTCGACCAAAAGAACTGATCCTTCTCGGCTTGGCGGGCTGTACCGGCAGTGATGTGGTCTCAATACTGAAGAAAAAAAGAGCCCCCCTCAACAACTTCGAAATGAACATTGAAGCTGAAGTGGCAGAAGAGCATCCGCAAGTTTTCACGAAGATAAATCTTGAATATGTTTTTTACGGCGAAGGGATAAAGAAAGAAGATGTTGAACGAGCCATCGATCTCTCGCAAACAAAATACTGCTCGGTCTCTGCCATGCTTAAGAATTCAGTTGAGATTACGCATTCTTACAGAATAGAAACACGTTAATTTATTTTCATATCATTCGAGTTTGCGAATTTTCAGTAATGCAATATAGTCCGACAACTGACGAATTGAATCCGTGTGTGGATATGGATCGAGATGCATCAAAGTGAAGCGATACCCCAAAGTGTCAACAAACTTGTGGGCATCAGTATTCATTTTACCGACATATCCATCAATCTTAATTCGGACGTTACTTTCGTAAGTGCCAGGTTTAAAAACCTTAAAACTTAAGGTTGCCTCTCCCTGCCAGACACACACCACATTTGACGGACAGCGGGAATCAGAAAGAAGGTCGTTGAATTTTAAACTCATTGGCTCTGTACCGAATGTAATAGACTGATTGTATTTAATCCAAACTTCATCATTGAGATTAATGTTCGAATCAACCGAGGCGTCTTCAGTACAAGAGAATAACAGGAGGGAAAAAAGTACAAATAGCTTTTTCATAAAAACTCCAGACTTACATTTTTTATTTTTGTTCAAAGCAGGATATCTAAGTAAGCAATAAAATCATTTCTTAATCCTTTGCAAGAATCACACAACGAAATGTTCCGGAGATCAAAGATTATTACGTAATAAATATACATTCTTTTTCAGTTATTCAAAATCTGATTGCACTTCGTATTTGTTTCTGGGATAATTGGAGTCTTTGCTTATAAAAACCGTTTAATATTTAAACTTTGCTTGTTGAACTATTGATCACCAATAACCCCTTTATTCATAAACAATTACAACACTTGTCATATCGGTCGTGTTGATTAATTCAGCGTTTATTCATATCACGATTTTCTCTTCAATTGAAATATATTCCTCTAATTGTCTATTCTCAAAGCACTTAGAGTTTGGAGCGACTGAAATCACGGTTCTGGCACTTTTATTGTTGTTGTTTTTGAAAAAACATAAGGAAGAAGTGCCATGACAGCAATATTTGTTGCATTAATGTTTATAATAGTCATCAC
>JAHJVF010000035.1 GCA_018828505.1 Bacteroidota bacterium
AATCTTCACTACACGCCTGCGTGCCGTAACGCCCGCATATCAAAATACCTGTTTACCGAAGCTTTGCGTAGGTAAACTTGAACTGTGGCAGGCACTTTGGCGTGCAGGTACGAAATCCCGACTTGTCGGGATGAAGTGTAGCATTGATTTTCAATTTTGACCTTTTTTGATTCGGCTCATAAATTGACTTGAATAAACGGAAAAACTAAAAATTAATCACGAATAGCTCATTATTTTCATTGTTTTGGGGACGGTTTGTGATTATATTTGTATGTTTTTACCCGAAATGAGAATCAATCTGAAGTTACTTTATCTATCTATTATATTATCACTCGGTTCGCCTTATTTTACCTTAATCTCGGCGCAATCTAATTCATCCAATTTAGATGGTCAATTTAGTCGTCCTTTGAGACAAATTGTCCATTTGAGTGGAGATTGGAATATTAAAGAAAACCAGAACGATGAAAATTGGGGGAAAATCACGCTCCCCTTTGCTTATGAAAAAAGCAACACCATTACACTGCAAAAAAAGTTCACACTTCCTAAATCCGGCAAACCAAACATCTATGCCATAACATTTGAAAATGTAGTCGGTTTACAGGAAATCTATGTAAATGAGACAAAACTGACTTTCGATCCTTCCGATATTTCCTGGCAATCTTTTGATTTCCCGGCAAAATTGATCCGTGAGGATTCGGAAAATTATTTGAGACTTATCTTATCGAACAAATCCGAAATAAAACATAGACGGACGCTTGCAAGCAGCGTTCTCCTCCCTTCTGAAAAAATTGGAATTTATAAAGAACCTTACATAACTATTTTCCCATCTGCATTTTTAGGAGAAGTAAATATCTTGCCTCAGGTTGAGACGGGTAAAGTTACCGGATCCGTTAATTATCAAATTGAAGTTGTCAAAAATTTGTCTTCTAATGGTGAAGGTGATACAATAAATTATCAAGTGGAAGTTTCTCTGTATGACGAATCGCAGCTGACAAAAATTAACTCAGAAAGAGTATTTTTTAATCTGAAGGATAAGAATCAAAATTCACTCCACGGAAAATTAATAGTTACAAATCCGAACTTGTGGACGCCTGAAAATCCAAATCGTTACTTTGTGCAAATAGCCCTCCTTCAAAATAAGATTATTGTTGATGAAATTTATCAACACATTGGGTTCCGCGATTTGAAATATTCCAAAAACATTTTTTATCTGAACGGATACCCTTATGAAATAAAAGGTGTAACCTATTTTTGGGAAAACAGACTTCAATTATCATCATCCAACGAAATGAGAATTATTAATGACATCCGTCTAATAAAAGAGCTTGGAGCAAATGCAATTAGGGTTATAAATTCTGTTCCTTCTCAAGTTTTTGTTGAGGAATGTGACAGAAAAGGTATATTATTATTCATTGATATCGACGGTAAAAAGTATACTGAAGCATTTTTCGAAACGGAAAAAAATCGACAATCTATTAAGCATATTATTTCTCATTTACATAATTCTTTTTCTGGGTCCCCTTCGATTACTGCAATTAATTTTGGTTTTGCCAAATCAAATGTTCAACTCGAAAATATAGTTGAACTGATAAAGTTTTCTTCATCAAAAAATCCGTCCTACCTAAACTTTTACTCGACCGAGAGTTACTTTGATTCTGACGATGATAGAATTACTTTCGTCGGATTAGAAACCAATCGGTTAAATTTGGAAGAACTCAAAAAGACTATCTCATTTTTAAAAGAAAGAAATAAAAACTTTTTAATTTCTTCATTTGGTTATTCCCACAATTACAATGTAAATGAAGGATACAGCAACCCGTATTCTGTTCAAGCTCAAGCAAAATATTTATCTGAGGGTTTGGAGATTCTTCATAAAGATTCGGCTGCTTTTTTTGTAAATACAATGTTTGATTACCGTCTTCCCTATCATTCCGTTTTGGCAGGAAATATTGATAACTCTCTTTACTCTATTGGTTTAATTAATGAGTATCGAAATAAACAAAAAATTTCCTACAAAGTAGTTGAGAGCTATTTTAAGAATGAAAAATTACCGGTAGTGGTGCAGGGAAATTTTTCGGATGATAAAAATGTGATTTTTGTTTTCTGTGGGATTGGATTGATCGTTTTACTTGTATTACTAATAAATTCCACGAGAAGATTTAGAGAGTATGCAACAAGAGCTTTGCTAAAAACTTATAATTTCTTTTCGGATATTCGTGATGAGAGAATTATCTCAACATTTCAGACGACATTACTTGCCATAATTGTAACAACTTCAATCTCGCTGCTTTACAGCGGCGTGATATTCTATTTTAAAGATAATATTTCATTCGAGAGATTCATTTCTTTATTCAATTCTGAATATTTGTTCGAATTGATAAGTTACCTGGCATGGCGACCTTTAGCTGCAATTCTTTACGGTTCAATTTTCTTTTTCATCTTGATCATACTCACGACCTTATCGATCAAATTTTTCAATCTTTTTGTTCGAACAAAAATATTCTTGTCTCATGCGTATTCATTAACTGTATGGAGTATCTTTCCATTCGTTATAAGTGTTCCGCTTGGTATTGTGACTTACAAAGTCTTATTATATCAGGAATATAATTTTATTGTTTTTGCTCTTATCATATTATTCCATGTTTGGATTTTGATGAGATTATTAAAGGGTATATCAATTCTGTTTGAAGTTAAAAGATTTAATGTGAATTTTTCCTTCGTTCTAATATTCGTAGGTTTAATTGCAGGGTTGTTTGCTTATTTTGAATTGACCAGCTTATCCTGGGAATATTTTAATTTCTATTTTATTAATTAGGTTTTTAACACACTTAATGTATTTATCAAAGTTAGAAATATTCGGTTTCAAATCTTTTGCAAATAAAGTTGAGATTAAATTTCCAGATGGGCTGACCGCAATCGTAGGACCGAACGGCTGCGGTAAGACGAATGTTGTTGACGCACTCAGATGGGTATTGGGCGAGCAGCGATCAAGCACCCTGCGAAGCGATAAAATGGAAAATGTAATTTTCAACGGCACCCGGAACCGAAAGCCAATTGGATTATCAGAAGTCTCTCTTACAGTTCACAACAATAAAAATATTCTTCCGATTGAATACAGCGATGTTACAATAACAAGACGACTATACAGATCCGGTGAGAGTGAGTACCTTCTAAATAAAAGTATTTGCCGATTGAAAGACATCACGAATCTTTTCATGGATACCGGGATGAGCTCCAATGCATATTCAGTTATCGAATTGAATATGGTTGAAAGTATTTTAAGCAACAAAGCTGAAGATCGAAGGGTGTTATTTGAAGAAGCAGCTGGAGTAAATAAATATAAACATCGACGTAAAGCCACACTTCGAAAACTGGATGCCGTTCAACAAGACCTCGCCCGTGTTAATGATATTCATGCCGAGGTTCAGAAAAAAGTGAACTCTCTCGAACGCCAATCTAAAAAAGCGGAACAATTTACCCGCATTTATAATGAGACGAAAGAATTTGAGCTTGCATTGGCGGATCGAGAATACTCAAAATACTTGCAGTCGATTAAATCTAATCGGAGCAGCCTTGAACAACTTCAAGAAGATAAGCATCTCATTACAGAAGAAGTTGGGAGATTGGAGCAAGAGCAGCGCAAACTTTACACTGAACTTGATAATATAGAATTAAAACTTTCTGCAAAGCGGGAAGAAATTTTGTTTCAAACTGAGGCAATTCACAAGCTTCAGGAACAAATTATTACCTTCCGTGAAAAATCACTCAATTCTGAAGCAAATATAAACCGATTCAAAAAAGAAATTTCTGAAAACGAAAAACGAATTCAGGAATTGCAGGCTTCGATCTCAATATCTGAAGTTGAAATACAGAATTTCAACTCTAAGCTCACGGAAATATCAGAGAAACTAACTTCAACTAACGAGAAAAAAAATGAGTTAACTTCATACCTAAAGATCAAACGTGAAGCAGTTAATCTTATGCAGGGTGAGCTGAAAAAATTAAACGATCACTCTAATGAATCGCTAAATAACTTTGAGAAACTGAATATCAGAACTCAGAACAATCAGGAGAGTATTGAAAATCTCAACTTAAAAATCACCGAAGCAGAAGAGACGGTTGATAAAGCATCGCGTTACCTTTCGTTGATGACGAACGAACTATATGCGATTCAAAAACGAGTACGAGAAGCTGAGGATATTCTTACTTTCAATCAATCCCGTAAAGAGCATCTTGAAAAAAATATCGACAGACTGAAGCAGGAAGAACTCGAAGTAAAAGGTCTTTTGAACGGAGTGAAGACAAAAATTGACTTCATTCAGAATCTCATCGAAAACTTAGAAGGAATTTCAAAAGGAACAAAGGAGCTTCTTACAAAAACTCAATGGAACCGCGGGACCAAAATTTTAGCTGCCGATGCAGGTTCGGTCGAAGACAAATATAAAATTGCCATTGATACACTTTTGAAAAATTATCTCAGCCACATCCTTCTTGAGAAAAAAGAAGATTTATTCGAAGGAATCCATCATTTAAAAAAGCATCACCTGGGGCAGGCTTCATTTTATATTCATGAATTGAAGAAAGAGGGATTCAAAGGATTTGTTGATAAATATTTTTTAATTCGAACAAAGAAAAAAGTTCAGCGCGAAGCAGGTTTTTCTTGCTGGGTAATAGACTTGATTGAATGCTCTGCACAGTGGCGAAAATTTTTCGAGATAACAATCGGCAACATCTGTCTTGTCGATTCAGCACAAACCGCAAAGGACATCACCTCAAAATATTCCGGCGTTGACTGCGTTACGCTTGACGGTGATGTATTTAGGTCTACCGGTTTCGTAGAAATCGGTAGTGAAAGAACTTCAGTGGATACAGCTTTTGGAAGACAAAAAGTCCTTTCCGAGTTACACGATATTTTTACAAAAGAAAGTTACAAACTCGATAAGATTACAAGTCAGCTTGAGGATACGATCAATGAAGCAAATTCAATCGATATTAAAGCTTATAACGAAAGCCTGAATTTACTGCGCATCGATGAATCGAATCTTGAAAAACAAGTTTCCCAAATTCAGTTCGAAAAGAATAAAGCTGTTGAGGAGATTGAAAAATTAAATACCGAGATCCTCAACCTCAAAAAGATCAACGATGATCTTGAAAATAAAAAAGCTGTTTTATCCAACGAAGTTAATTCTCTTAAAACTCAAATTGAAACTGCTGATAAAGATTTCCAAACAGAATCAACTGAACTTTCTGAATTAGATGGACAATTTACATCTCTCGTTTCTGTTGAAAATGACTTAAAGATTCTTTTAACAAAAGTCCAAAGTGAGCAAGTAAATAAGTTGAATTTAATTGACCTATCGCGAAATGACATAGCTTCACTTCGCTCAATAGCCGAACAGCGCCATGATGAGACCTCTCAATTAGAAAATGAGATCGAAAATCTTCGCATCGCACTTCAAGAGCTTCAATCCAAAAAGAAAATATTGGAAGATGAAAAGATTTCACTTAACGATGAATTAAAGACTATCACAAAAGAATATAATACAGTTCGAGATTTGATTTCCGATCACGAAAAGGGCTTGGCAAAAAAAAGAAAAATTCAGGAAGCACTATCGAACGATATTCATTCAAAAGAATTAACTATTAATGAATGTGAGCTTAAGTCGAAAAGTCTTTCAGAACGAATTCTTGAAGAGTATCAAATTACTTTATCGTTGAAGGAATTTGAAGACATTGAAACTTACAATTTTGATGAAGCTGCTCAAACAGTTCATCTTCTCAAAAATAAGATGCGTTTAATGGGGCCGATCAACTCTCTCGCTTTCACCGAGTTTGAAGAAGAAAAAAATCGGTTGCAATTCTTATCCGAGCAGAGAAACGATTTGACTGAATCCGAGAAACAGCTTCACCAGATTATTGAAGAGATCAACATTACGGCACAAAAATTATTTCTCGAAACTTTTAATCAAATCAGAGTTAATTTCATTGATATTTTTAGAACACTCTTCGATCAGGGCGACGAAGCCGATTTGAGATTAGAAGAAAATGCCGACCCGCTCGAAGCAAAAATTGAGATCATTGCAAAACCAAAAGGCAAACGACCCACCTCAATTGACTTGCTTTCAGGCGGCGAGAAAACTCTGACTGCGACTGCACTTTTATTTGCGATTTATCTTGTTAAACCAAGTCCGTTTTGTATTCTTGACGAAGTCGATGCCCCGCTCGATGATGCGAATATTGGAAGATTCGTCAGATTGATAAATAGGTTTTCGGAGAAGACTCAGTTTATCATAGTAACTCACAATAAGCTTACTATGGAAGCCGCCACGACTTTATATGGAGTTACAATGGAAGAAGAAGGGGTGTCAAAATTAGTTTCCGTAAGATTC
>JAHJVF010000206.1 GCA_018828505.1 Bacteroidota bacterium
CATTTGGTATGTTTTTGCTTTGTTTGTCAACGTCTGAAACGCTATCCGGCATTGGGTGTGCTTGAAAAAACTCCCACATCAAATCATCTGCATTAATAACTCTTGACGGTTCATCTCCAGGCAAATATTTTTCACCGCCTGGCCATGAATGCCCGCCATCACGCGTCATATAAAAGTGTATCTCGGAATTATTATTGCAGTTACTCCATTTAACGAGTAAATATTTTTGATCATTTTTAACTGTATCTCTTTGCACACAGCTGTTCACATTCATCCACACATTAAATACGGAATCTAGTGGAGGATTGTAATGCCCGCTGACACCGCTTCCAACACCACCATTGTATGGAACGTTTGTATCATTGAATGAATGAAAATGAATTATTGGAACCGGACGCGGTGGATTGCAATTTGTTTTAATTACCATTGTGGCAGCAACAGGCGCTACTGCGGCAATTTTATTTGCAAGATCGCTTGCAAGACGGTAGCTCATCATTCCGCCGTTTGAAATTCCCGTTGCAAAAATTTTTCTCTGGTCAATGTTGTATTCTGCAGAAAGTTTTTTGATGAGAGTATCAATGAACCCAACATCATCAATGCCGAACGATGCTGCAGCGCCGCAGCATCCACCCGCATTCCAGGTTCTAACCCCAAGTACTTTAATTCCTTCCGGATAGACAACAATAAAATTTGCCTCATCGGATTTAACGCTTAGCTTAGATTGGTTCTCGATATTCAACGCGCTTCCGAATCCTCCGTGCAAAGCAATTATCAAAGAAGTTGGTTTTGTGTTTACATATCCCGGCGGAGCGTGTAGAAGATACGTGCGCACCAAACCTTTGTAAATAAGCGAATCATAAACGGAACTGTAGACACTTTTGATCTGAGCCGATACGCTCGATAATAAAACCGAACAAAAGAAAACCGAAGCAAATATTTTTGTTTTCACGGCATCATCTAATAAGAATTAGTTTTCTAGTTCTTGATTTACCGCCGGCGCTTAATCTATAAAAGTAAACTCCGCTTGATAATCCAGGCGCATTAAACTCAACTTCATACGTTCCAGGTTTTAACTGTTCATTCACAAGCGCTGCCACTTCTCTGCCAAGAATATCAAAAACTTTCAATGACGTGAGACTTGAAACCTGAAGCGTGAAACGAATTGTTGTTGCTGGGTTGAAGGGATTGGGATAGTTTTGATAAAGCACAAAATTACTGGGTTGAGTAGTTTGTTCGTCAACACCAGTCGCAACCGAATCACCACGGATTATCAATCCCCATTCGGTTAATGTTCCGACCTCACCGGCAGCCCGATCATAAACAATAACTATCCAACTTCCTTTAGCATTCATTCCGATAAATGTACTTAAGTCGGTCGTATCGGGCTTAAATGTTCCGATTGCAAGAGAAGAATCTACTAATTTGAAGTTCGCAAAAGAAAGAAATGCATCTTGATCCAGGATAATATTCGGATTAGCTGCATTCGAATATTTTGTATTTAATCCTGGTCGAAAGAATAACTGATAAGTCGGTTTGCCAGGAGGTATAATTCTGAATTCAAGATCGCTGAACCGATTATGAGATGCTTTGAATACAACGTTTATATCTTTTATGAAAATATTTTCGGTTATTGTTAATGTATCTCGTATTCCAAAAAGATAATTATCCCGTATCTGTTTATTTGGCTGGACGGAAAATGCCTCCCCTTTATTTATGTTTATTGAATTAAATCCAACCGTCGGAAATGAAATTCGATTTTTATTACTTGAATTATCAACGGCTGTTATTCTGTAATCGATTTTATCTCCTGGATTTAATGAAACAGGATCAATATTCATTTGATAATAAAAAATATCCTCGTGAAAATTTTTCATTTCCGATTTTTTAATTATGCCAGCGTTGATTCTGTACTCAATATAAACTGAATCAAGCCCGATGTTATCTGTCACGTTAGCAAATATCCATTGAGGAGTATCAAACCTTGTTATTTCAAGATTGTGAGTATGTGTAATTATAGGAGCTTTCGTATCGATGCCAATATAATATTTGAATGGAACTGCCGGTGCGGATTCAGGATAAAAAGTATAATTCCCAAGTGAATCGTAAATGCTCATAAAATAGCTAACTTCAGTTCCAAGCGGAAAAGAAGGAATGACGGTAGAATATTCGTTAGGATTTCCAGTTGGATTCATTTTCAGAGATACAAAATTTCCTCCCCCTGTCTTGTAAAAAAGTTTAAGTGAATCTGCAATTGCAAGATTCAATTCTCTGACGACTTTTGCAGTGATTACTTTAGATGAAGGGATTTCTGTATCGCGAATAGGAGTATGTGTGAACTCGGCTGTTTGGAATGGTGAAACTTTTATCTTATAAGGGAAATTTCCCGCAGTAATGGATGTAACAACTGGAATAACACCTAGATAATCAATCTCATTTAATTTTTTGGTAATTATATTATCAAAACTATTTCCCGGAGAAAGATCAAACGATCTTAGTTCCATCGTATTGTTCTTGTACTTTAATATTATCTGAATGGATTGATTCCCGCTTGCTGTTCCATAGTAGCTTAACCGAATAAACTTATTTAAACCCGAATGAGAGTAAGACAAATAATTCGCAGAAGCAAATGACAATTCACAACCACTTGAGCTATCTGGTAATGTTTTTCTATCTCTGCACAAAAAGGAAGTCGGATAAAAGGCAGCTTCTTTATAAGTCGGAAGTAATGTTGTTCTACGTGTTCCGGTAAGAAAATTCCATGTGAAATATTCTTTCAATCCTTTTACAAATGTTGAAGAATAAGTTTTGAAGATCTCATCAAATGTGGTATAAATATTTTCTGACGGGTTGGATATTCTCCGATTCCAAATTTGTTTGTTTGATGCTACTCCATGTTTTTGAGAAACGTAATGCAACCATAAACAATCTTCGTAACCAGAACCATTATTGAATGCTCTCCCGGGTGAAAGTAGATGCGAACTGCCGAGATAATTGTAATAATCGTTGACTTGATCATACCCGATATCTTCCATCCAGGTTGCATCCATTTCAATGAACCATCCCGGCTCATTCCAATTGTTATACATAATTTGAAGTGCGTGTTTGAACTCGTGAATCGCTGTTGCCTTAGCTGCTCCTTTTTGATTCCCTTCAGGATCGGTGTTACGTGGAAATGTTAAGAATGTATGGTGCATTACTATTCTTGTTGCCTTGCCGCCGATGGGCATACAGTAACCGTAGTAGTCCATATTTTCAAAACCGATTTGATATCTTCCTGAACCGATTGGCGGAGATAAGTAACCAAGTGTATCGATTGATAATTTCCAGGAGTAATCGAAGTAATCAGCATTCCACTCCACAAAATCCGGAACACCGTTACTGTTCGCATCGGCAGATGGGACCGCATGAGTTCCGCTAGTTGAATACGTCAATTCAAATTTTCCAGATGGAGAAAAGTATGTAGCAAGACTTTCGGTATTTGAAAACGGTCTTTCCAAATAAGATTCGATCAAAACAACACTTTCTTTTGAAAGATGTTGTTTGTTTTGGTAGAATTGTTGGATTAATTCAGTCCCGCATTTTCCGGGTTTATCATCCTCAAAATAGTATTTGCGATCAAGATTAGATTTATCAAATCCATAATAAAATTTTTGAAGCAAAGTTTCTTCAAAGGAAAGCTTTCCCGTTTCGAAATCCCGTTGAATTAATCTCAATCCCTTTGACAGTTCATCATCATGTTGAGCAAAGCTAAACTGAACAAAGATTGATATGATTAATACTAAAAAAGAAAATTTATTTATGGTGAGCCTTTTGTCTTTGTGCAGGGTAAACTTCGAGCGTAGTCGAGAAGTCGAACCATTGAATAAAAAGTTGTTCATTATCACACCTTACTCTGAAACTTCAAAAGTCTATGGTTTGTTAATCTGGTCGTTGAGACTTTTGAAGTCTGTTTTTAATTATCACAGCTTAAATTATTCTAAATAAAAACGGTTACCTCTCGATAACCGTTTTATAATTATGCGATATTAAGAAAGATTTCTAAAACTTCAAAAGTCTCTGGATTGGTAATCTGCTCGTTGAGACTTTTGAAGTCTGTTTTTATCTTTCGATAACCGTTTTATAACTGTGCGATATTAAGAAAAGAAATTCATGAATGCAAAGAAAGAAATGACATCCGTCAGCTGACGGATGTCATTTCTGGTAAAGACAACAAAAGAAACGACATATCTCTGTAACTTGCTTTCGGATTATAGATATGTCGTTTCTATAAGACTCATTTCAAAAGTATCATCTTCTTCGTTTCAACGAATTTACCTGCACGGAGTTGATAAAAATATACACCACTTTGTAGTGTATAGTTTAGAGTGTTGAACGTAGAATTATGAATTCCAGCTTCTTTTATTTCATCAACAAGTGTCACCACTTCTCTGCCGAGCACATCGAAATTTTTCAGCGTAACGTGGCACGCTGTGGGATTGAAAAACGAATCGTTGTACTTGGATTGAACGGATTGGGGTAGTTCTGATACAACACGAAGTTCTTTGGAGTAGAACTCAACCCATCCTCACCCACAGACGTTACTCCACCAAGTGCGTAAAAGATGGAAGCTAACTCTAATGGGGTGACAAATTTGATCCGAACCCCTGACTGTACCCGCTGCTGCAGAGTGTCGAGAAATGTGTTGAGAGCACTGTATTCACCCGGGCGCGGTGGAAATCCGGAAACCTCAGTATGTTTGCCAGCGAAGTAGCCGCTGGCGTGGTCAACCACAGCAAAATAATACACACGACTCGTATCCGGGTCGGCAAGCCGTGCGGCAACAGTGTTATCGAACCGGTGAATGGCTTCCGTTGACGTTTCGCACCGGGGCGTATTGCCGGAACAACCGTCATTCACTGAACCGTTCATATCAATCTTCACGATCCTCACGCCAGTAGGATACTCCGCTTCATAGACGAAGTAGGACGGTCGCGAGTTGTTTATTCCTGCCGGTTCGTTTTTCAAGTGTCCATCATGATCTTCGTAGGCAATGTGATAGCCCAGCGCATACGCCACGCTGTCAATGATTTGTTCCGCGCGAACTGTGCCCAATGCTGGTGATTCTAACTTATGTCCGCCAGTATAGGTTTTGCCCAGATTAACTTTGCGTTCATTGAAATAGACCGATTCGGCAAATGAATGAAGGTCGCGAAACTTCCATCCAATCCCTTTAATGGAGTGTGGACTTTGATACCAGCAGAATCCCTGTCCCGAATAGAAAATCGCATGTCCCTGAATTCCGAATTCGTCACCAGCATCGAGGTAATTGAACGAGGAGAAAAGACGCCTGCCGTAGCGCGGGTCTGCTTCCGTCTGCCAGAATTCTCCGACAGGACACTGAAACCATTTCGGTTGTCCACCGAATGAATCGGTTACTCTATTCGTTCGCTCACGAAGAAGCCAGGTACCTACTATATCAATTGCAAAGGATGGCCTGAAATTGAGGATGCCAATGGGAGGAAGAGGCAATGTTTGATACGTTGTATCGGATGGACAAGCCGGATCTCCCGGTTGCGAGGTGCCATCTCCTTCGATATGGTTATTGAATAACACATGCACAGTTTGATAATCGGTTTGGGATTGAGCATACGCGCTCATCACCGCAAATACAAAAATTGACACTGTCGTTTTCATTTTATCACCGTCATTGATTTTGTTTGAGAAAATGTTGGTGTTGTCATTCGGTAGAAATATACGCTAGAGGCCTGCCCGACGGTCAGGCGATGTTAAGGAATTATTAATAATTTAAGTGATTATTTATTAAACACTAATGGCTGTAATGCACGATTATGAAAAGTATTTAAATTGGATTAAAACAATTCATGAGACAAATCTAAAAAGTTCAAATTCATCATTTCCAGGTTCAATTTTTGGGAAATCTCAAACATTCCCGCCTGCCTCCCAGCTATAAATATGGCGGGCAGGTTTCCTTCAAAGATACCTTTTTAGAGCAGTCTCATTCATAAATACAATATAAGTACCATCCTGCTGCCCACATAAATTGGTGTTTATCTACTTTACCATATTCTGCGGGATTATTAAAATTACTATTTCGGTATTCATACATAGCAGGCTGTCCATTTGGACTTTCCATTATCCCATCAATAGTCATTGCCGTTTTATAAAATCTAAAGCTTCCTTTTTTCTCCTATCTTAATCAAAGCTAAAGCATACCAAGCATTTGCATGCGGCCAAATACCTCCGTTAATATATTTGTGAGGCTCACCTGCTTCATTTCCGCTGAACTTAAAAAAATCTTTAAGCTGATGAAAATCCATTGGATAAACAGTATAAATTCCCAGCTTTTCATCAAGCAAATATTTCTCTGCGGTAGTTACTAATTCTTCAGCTTTTTTTTCATCTAACAAATTAAACCAAACAGCAAGCAAAGAACCCATATAATAATGGGGATCTTCAGAACTATCTTCATAATAGTTGATCAAATACTTTCTTTCACTGCTCCACAATTTTTCATTTAATTGCTTTTGCATTTTATTGGCAAGCTCTGAATATTTATTTATACTTTGAGAGTTTTCATTTAACATTTCTAAGATGTTTAAAAAATCTCTAATCGCTTTTATAGCAAGAATAGTCATATAAGATCGGGGGCCAAAATTTCTTCCGATGTCCCACCAATCTGGACGATAAGCTAATATCAATCCATCCTTCTCACTTATTAAAGATTGATCTAAACTTTTCTTGATATACGGCTATAATTTTTTTGCAAACAATGTGTCTGATGAATGTAGAATATAACTTGAGGATAGAATAATAAACCAAAAATGATTCCAGCTGTCTATAGTTACATATTCAGTATTAAATGAAGAATCTTTCCAATAATATGCATGAGGAATTACATTATCTTCATTAGCATGATCAATAATAAACTCAAGATCCTTTTTAACTCTCGGGAGATCAAAATTTACTACGGCTAAATCAGTTAATTAAACATCATGAGTAAAATAAAAGTTATACTCTGCCGGGCAGGGCATCGGCTGAATGCTTCCATCAATATAATGTTTGTTAACTGCTAATACAGCTTTTGCCCATACAGTTGATTGATCAATTATTGGATCGCCCGCTGATAAAAATTTTTTATTTACTTCACCTAAAATATATAGCTCATAATCTTTAACTTCATTTTGATAATTATTCAGGAGATATTTAACTAATTCCTTTCCTTCTCCCTGTTTGCAAGAACCGATTATCTGAACAATTTTTAATTTTTCATTAGGAGCTAATGATTTTTTATAAAGAAATCCGGCTGCGGAAGTATCTAAACTATTTTTGGAAATTACTTGAATTCCGGCTAAGAACGCCGCTTACCTCGGCAAACAATTCAATTTTTTCAAACGCTTGCATTCTTCCGCTCGTTTAAAATTTCATTTAAATTTAATTGAATAATGATTATTTGATGATTGCACTAGGTGATGAACTTTTATTTCATATAAATTATTTCTTCTTTCTTCGATAATACCGTGATCCAAATCGTTTCCATTTACTAAAATATATTGTTTTTCAATGGGAGATAAAATTTCAAATTCGATTTGGTGACCTTCAAACGATTTAAGACTAAATTCGAGTGTTTTGGTTTCCATATTAAAAGACGGAGAGTTTACTATTGCATTCACTGAAGATAAATATGGAATTACAGCATTGCCTAATTTGATGCTTATTTCCTTTAACTTTTTAAGGTTTGCAGGCAGTACAGCTGATGGTGTCAGAGTTTCATTAAAAGAAATTGACGATATTTCATTTCCTCTTCCACAGATATTCACAGGAACCTGCTTCCCGTTAATTGTAACTGTTAATTTAACAGAATCTAATTCGTCGGGGATGTATGGATCAAATGAAATATTCCATTCGTTTTCTCTTAAGCCAAATAAATTGTAAAGAGTATAAAGATACCAGCCACCAGCCCAAAGAAATTGTGGTTTGTCTATTTTTCCATAAATATTAGGATTTGTATAATCACTAACTCTATACTCATACATTGCGGGCTGACCATTTGGGCTGTTTATTACTCCATTCATGGTCATTGTCTGTTTTATAAATTCATAGGCTTCTTTATTAAATCCATTATTTATTAGTCCAAGAGCATACCACGCATTTCCATGGGGCCAAATTCCACCATTGGCATAATGGTAAGGATCACCAGCCTCATTACCACTAAACTTCATATAACCAATAAGCTCATGCAAATCCATTGGATAGAGTGAGTAGATGCCGAGCTTTTCATCCAATAGATTTTTTTTAGCTGTATAAATCAATTTTAGATTTTTGTCTTTATCAAGTAAATCAAAATGTGAGGCAAGAAGCGAACCCATATATATATGTCTGTCTTCTGTTCCATCTTCAAAATAATTTATCAAATAATTAAGCTCTCCGTTCCATAACAAATCAACTAATTTTCTATTCATTCGATTTGCAAGATCTTCGTAAAACTTAAGCTTAGTGACTTCTTTATTGATAGATGCAGAAATAAAATTAAATTCTCTTAATGCCCTGATAGCCAGAATTGTCATATAAGCGCGAGGACCAAAATTATTACCTATATCCCACCAATCCGGTCTAAAGGACCACATCAAGTCATTATCACCCTTATTCTTTAAAGCCGTTTCAATGCTTTTCTCAATATAAGGATATAATTGGTTTAGAAACTCGATATCACCCGAATGACGCAAATACCTTGCACAAAGTAGCGCAAACCAAAAATGATTCCAATTTTCTGTTCCAGCAAACTCGGTTTTATATTCTGTGTCTTTCCAATAATACGCATGTGGTATGATGTATTCTTTATCAGCCAAACTTATAATGAATCTCAAATCGTTTTTTACTCGATCAAGGTCAAAATTTACTGCAGCCAAATCTGTTAGCAGTGCATCGTGAGTAAAGTAAAAATTATACTCTGCTTGCGCAGGCATTGGGACGATGTGTCCATTCAGATAATGTGCATTAGTTGCTAAAATAGCTTTTGCCCAACGGGCTGTAAAATCAAAGGTTTCATTACCAGTTGTAATTACACTTTTTTTGAGAGACTCAATAAGAATGTAATTTTCATAATCTTGCACTTCTTTTTCATAGTTTTCTATTAAATAATTTGATTTTTCATTTCCTTCTGAAATTTTTGACGATCCAATTATTTGTACAATTTTTATTGATTCATCTGGTTGCAAATTTTTATTATAAGTAAAAGCTGCAACAGGTTTACTCAACGTTTCTTTTTGAATTGTTTCTCCTGGAAGAAATCTATCGTTTTCTAACCACCATTTATCCAGCTTAGTAACTTTGCCATCAAATTCTGCTTTTGTTGTAAAGCTTGATGGCAATAAGCCTGCATTACCAATAAAAATTTGAGCTTGGCCGGTTTCAATATCATCGTAGTTAATTCTTATTACTGAACCGTTTTCATCAAATTCAGTATATGCATTGTCTTTTAATTTATAAGAGTGGCTTGTTCTCAAAGTTGTTTCTATTCTTGTAAAAATTTCATAGTCTTTTGTGTTTTTTGATTTATTTGTGATTTCATAAGTTACGACCATAGCAGGTCCATTTTTACAAAACTCATAACTAATTTTTATTTCAGTATCAAACACTTCTTTTTTAAAAGAAACAGAATATGGAGTTTGATCAACTTCGTAAACCTCATTTTCAAGTAATCTTTTAGGAGAATCCCCAATTTTTAACCCAACCGACATAATCCTGTAATTTTCTCTTTTCCAATAATCCTCACTGATATCTATACTGTTAGCAACCGGATAATAAAAACTAATCCGGTTTAGCATCGGAAAACTTTTATGGATTTCTATTCCAACAAAAGGACCGCCAACTTCAATCTGACCAACTTCCTTTTTGCTTTTTATATGTAGTATACTCTTATCCTGCCCGATCACCTCAAAAGGCGACAGTAATAAAATCGAAAGGATTAAAAAAAATGATAGATATTTATGTTTCATTTAAGCTCAAAAAGTTTTTGCTTGTCATTTAAATAGGGCCATTTTTTTAATCTCTGAAAAGTTTGCTGCACTAAAATGTATAAAATAAATTCCTGAATTTACCGTTTCACCACCTTCATTTTTACCATTCCATTTTAGCGAATAGTAACCAGGCAGCTTATTTTCGTCAACCAGCGTAATAATCTTCTGACCTATGACATTAAATATCTCAAGTTTAACATTAGATTCGTTCGAAACTTGGAATTTAATATTCGTCTGATTGTTAAATGGATTGGGGTAATTCTGATACAGCCCGTAATTCGCTGGAATCTGAATTTCTTGATGATCTTGCACATCAGTAACAATATCATAAAATTTTTGAATAGTACCGTAAGATATTGCGTAGTTATAAATTCGTATTTCGTCTAGAACTCCTTTGAAATTGTATTGATTATTGTTCGGCAAAACTTGCCCGATCATTAAATCAATCGGAGTTGTCAGTATCAATCCAGAAAAAGAAGAAAATGCATCTAATTCACCATTAATATAAATCTCATAATCAATTCCATCGTAAAGTACAGTAACATTGTAAAGATTATTTTTGACCAACTCGGTTTCTGAATCAAGGTCTTTTATCCCAACATTAGTTTTAACTGTCCATCTTATACGTTTGTTGGTAATGGAAATCTTCCATCTATCTTTCCAGCTTCCGTGAGATAGAGGGTGAGCCTCCCTTACATAAAACTCTCCAACTTTTATCCAAAAATTTATACTAATTGCATTTTGAAAATTTAGGCTTGGATTCTTCAATACCTTTATATAATCATTTACACCATCGAAAAAATAGGCACTGGCGGGATTATTAAATCTATCATTTGTTAATGATGCTTGAAAAACAATTCCATTATTTCCGTTCCCGCTTTCATCATTCGCATTACCATTAAAAGGATAGAATGCTACTAGCTCACCAGTCTGTTGAATTGTAGTATCACGGACAGAAACCCCAATACTGTCTATTGCCTGCCCTCCACGACTATCAATTACCAGGCAAGTTATATAATAATTCCCTGCAATTGTTGGAGCCGTCCAGGTAATGGTAGATCCATCACCGGTTATAATACCAGAAATTGCTGACCAGTTATAATTCAGCGTGTCGTCGTCCGGGTCGGTAGCAATGCAAATTATCTCGGAATCTGAACCAAGATGAATTTTTCTGGGATGCGCCTCAATTTTTTTTATAATAGGATCATTATTTATGAATTCAACAACATCGATAATCAGAGAATCAATTATTGTCCCGCCATTACCGTCGCTAACTGTGCATTTAACAAGATATGTCCCTGGAGATGATGGTGCCTGCCAATTTATTACAGAACCAACTCCTGTAAAAGATCCACCTGATACAGACCATTGGTATGTTAGTGGATCAAGATCTCTATCTACTGCAGTACAATAAATTTTAGAAGAATCATTTAAAACCAAAACCTGCTTATCCGATGCAAGTGATTTTATTCTTGGAGGATAATTGGAAACAGGTTGACCAGATAAATAATCAATTACTATTCCGTTTACTAATGCCTTATCAAGCTCGAATGTAATCGTACTACCGGCAGGAATAATCACAGCAACGACTGCCGCATCCGCAGGGATTGTGATAGGCGTTTCTCCGGATACAGCGGACTTTATAATACTGTTAGTCACCGCGTCGTATATATCCCGCACTCCGGTTCCAACGTTAATCATAACTGATTTTTCTACAAGATAAGGATTGTAATAAAGATAAGTGGGATACACTTCATTGTGGAAATAGTCAGTTTTTAAAAGATCGAGTTGAAGGATCTTTTCAACATTTGTAGTATCAATAATTCCACCCAATATTCCAACATGAGAAGAACCGTAAAGGGCAAGATTAGTCATTCCCCACCCTCCACTGATTGCATCTCCTGTTGCATAAGGACTGATTCCACCCTGAGATTGACGAAGCGCCTCATGCCCGATGTAAGAATTCGGATCATACTGATGTGCCCATTCCTCACTGTCCTGATTATGATCGGGAAGATAGTTAGTATAAAATAATCGGGCGGCATTTGCTGCATTCAAAACCCACTTTCCAATCGATCTTGCAAAACGGTCATCGTAACGAACCATTGGAACTAATGCACCAATCTGTTCAAATGTATTCATTAAAAAGGCATAATCATTATATCCATTCACTTCACCAATTAAACCGTGTACATCGTAACCTCCCCAGTTCCCAACAATAGCTCCCCATTGACGAAGTGGCCCAACATCGAAGCACCAGTTAATAATTTTTGGGAGATTATACGTAGTACCTAATTCAGCATTCATTCTTGCCACGGTGTAAGCTCCGTAAGATAATTGCAATTCGTATGAAGGATTTGAAGAGAGAGAGTTAAGGAATTCCATACACCACTCAGCTCCGATCCTATAATTTAC